>JALYXN010000233.1 GCA_030947085.1 Pseudomonadota bacterium
TCGAGGCGATCACCAAGACGGGCTACACGACCGGTAGCGAGATTTTGCTGGGCCTGGATGCGGCCGCCTCGGAGTTCTACAAGGACGGCAAGTACGACCTGGCCGGTGAGGGCAGAAAGTACTCCTCAGCCGAGTTTGTCGACGTGCTCGCCAGTTGGGCCGATCAGTACCCGATCGTGAGTATTGAAGACGGCCTGGCCGAGGGCGACTGGGACGGCTGGAAATTGCTGACCGACAAGATCGGCGACCGGATCCAGATCGTGGGCGATGATCTGTTCGTGACCAATCCGGCGATCTTCCGCGAAGGCATCGAGAAGCACATCGCCAACTCGATCCTGATCAAGGTCAACCAGATCGGCACCTTGTCCGAAACACTGGAAGCGATTGCCATGGCCGATGCGGCAAAGTACTCCGCCGTGATTTCGCACCGTTCGGGCGAGACCGAGGACACCACCATCGCCGATATCGCGGTGGCCACCACGGCCACCCAGATCAAGACCGGCTCCCTGTGCCGCAGCGACCGTGTGGCCAAGTACAACCAGCTGCTGCGGATCGAGGAGCAATTGGGAAGCGCTGCCCGTTACGCCGGTCGTGACGCCTTTCCCAACCTGACCCGCCTGCCGGGCTGAACGGAGAGATTTCCCGACAATGCTGCGCTGGATCGCCCTGATTCTTGTCGTGATCCTGGTCGGACTGCAGCTCAAACTGTGGTCCGGCGCGGGCAGCATGCGCGATGTGGACGCCTTGCGCGTCTCGGTGAAAAAGCAGGCGGACGAGAATGTCCGGCTGCTGCAGCGCAACCAGGCGGTTGGCGCCGATGTGGTGGACCTGAAGCAGGGCGACCAGGCGGTCGAGGCGCGAGCGCGTACCGAACTGGGGCTGGTCAAGCCGGGTGAGGTTTTCTATCAGGTCGTCGAACCAGCGCGCCATGCTGGCGACGCCCCGGCGCCGGCCACGTCTGCTGGCTCACCATGAGCATGCCGTCGGTGTGGTGTGTGGTGCCGGCGGCCGGACGTGGCACGCGGGTGGGTGGGGATTGCCCCAAGCAGTATCTGATGCTGGCCGGCCGCCCGCTGATCGAGCACACGCTGGATCGGCTGATCGCGCATCCAAGGGTTGCTGGCGTGATGGTGGTACTGAGCAAGGCAGACACGCGTTGGTCGGGCGTGAGTCAGCGCGATGGCAAGCCGGTGATGACCGCGGTGGGCGGAACCGAGCGCAGTGATTCGGTGTTGGCCGGCATTGACGCATTACCGGAGTCCGTGGCTGCTGACGATTTCGTGCTGGTGCACGATGCTGCCCGCCCATGCGTGCGTCTGGCCGACATTGGCAAGCTGATTGATCAAGGCAGCATGGCGGACGGCGGCCTTTTGGGAGCCCCATTGCGCGACACGCTCAAACTGGCTGACGAAGATTTTCGAAGTACGTTGACCGAACCGCGGGATTGCCGCTGGCGCGCGTTCACGCCACAGATGTTTCGACGCGCGCAACTGGCGGCGGCTCTGTCTCAGGCGGCACATGACGGTGTGAGTGTCAGCGATGAAGCGATGGCGATGGAACGGGCGGGTTTTGCCCCCTTGCTGGTCGAAGGCGCAGAGGACAATATCAAGGTGACCACGGCGGCGGATTTTGCGCTGGCGGAATTTCTGCTTCCGCGAACGCTTGGGTGATGACGATGCACGATAGGCGCTCTCAAGGCCGCAGTAACAGGAGGAACTCCGCATGAGAATCGGCCAGGGTTTCGACGTGCACGCCTTTGGCGAGGGCGACCACATCATGCTGGGCGGCGTGCGGGTTCCGCACGATCATGGCGTGCTCGCACATTCAGATGGCGACGTGGTCATCCATGCGCTTTGCGATGCGATCTTCGGGGCGCTGGCGCTGGGTGATATCGGCCATCACTTCCCGCCCTCGGACGAGCGCTGGAAAGGCGCGGACAGCCGCCAGTTTTTGCGTCACGCAGGCATGCTGATGGCCCAGCGCGGTTACGTCATCGGCAATGCGGATATCACCGTGATCGGCGAATCGCCGAAGGTGGGCCCGCATGCCGCCGCCATGCGAGAAAATCTCGCGCTCGACCTCGAGACCGAGCTGGGGCGCGTCAGTGTCAAGGCCACCACCACCGAGAAGCTCGGTTTTGCCGGTCGGCGAGAAGGTATCGCCGCCCAGGCCTGTGTGTTGCTGGAGCGCTCATGAGCGAGGTCGAGTCCGGCAGTTCCACCAATCGTCTGCACGATCAGCTCGACACGATCGTCAAGTTGTTGCGTCGACAGAAACTGGTCGAGCAGATGATGCACAACCAGCGCGGCGCACATCCGGACCCGGTCGAAACCCGCGCGCATCGACAAGGTGTGGCCGAGCTGCAGCGACATCTGGATGAGCTGCATTCGGCCGATATCGCTTTCATTCTCGAGTCGCTGCCGCTGGACGACCGTCTCACGGTCTGGCAGCGGGTAAAGGCCGATCGCGACGGCGATATTTTGCTGGAAGTGTCCGACGCGGTGCGCGAATCGCTGATTGCCGACATGGATCGGCACGAGATTCTGGCTGCGGTCGAGCCGCTGGATGCCGATGAGCTGGCCGATCTGGTCGAGGATCTGCCGACGGCGATGTTGCCGGAGCTGATGGCGAGCCTGGATTCTCAGCAGCGTGAACAGGTGCAGTCGGCGCTGTCCTACGAGGACGACAAGCTCGGCGCGCTGATGGACTTCGAGATGGTCACGATCCGCGAGGACGTGAGCCTGGAAGTGGTGCTGCGCTACTTGCGCCGCTTCGAGGAACTGCCGCCGCAGACCGACAAGCTGTTCGTGATCAACCACGACAACCTGCTTACTGGCGTGCTGCCGCTGCACTGGATGCTGGTCAACTCGCCGGACAAGATGGTCAGCGAGGTGATGGCGCCGGACGTCAATACGTTTCATCCGACCGACGATGCCTACGAAGTGGCGCAGGCGTTCGAACGCTACGATCTGGTGACGGCGCCGGTGGTGGATGGCGGCGGCCGCCTGATCGGTCGCATCACCATCGATGCCATGGTCGACGTGATCCGCGAAGAGAGCGAAGCGGAAATGCTCGGTCGCGCCGGCCTGCGGGAAGAGGAAGATATTTTCGCCTCGATCTGGGCGTCGGTGCGTAACCGCTGGGCCTGGCTGGCGATCAACCTGGTCACCGCTTTCCTCGCGTCGCGCGTCATCGGCCTGTTCGAGGGAGCGATCGAAAAGCTGGTGGCACTGGCCACCTTGATGCCGATCGTTGCCGGCATCGGCGGCAATTCGGGCAATCAGACGATCACCATGATCGTGCGCGCGATGGCGCTGGATCAGGTCAGCGCAAACGCGATCCGTCGGCTCTGGCGCAAGGAGCTGGGCGTGGCGCTGTTCAACGGTGTGGTGTGGGGCGGCGTGATCGGCGTCGTTGCGGGCCTGCTGTATCAAAGCCCCACGTTGGGCGTGGTCATGACGGCGGCGATGACGCTGAACCTCTTGCTGGCGGCGTTCATGGGCGTGGGCATTCCGATGATGATGATTCGTCTTGGTCGAGATCCGGCACTGGGTTCGAGCGTTTTTCTCACCTTCGTCACCGACAGTGGCGGTTTTTTCATCTTTCTTGGTCTGGCCAGTCTCTTCCTGGTCTGACCCGATCGCATGCCGGCCACGTCCGGCGGAGTCTCATGTCCGAATCCGAACTTTTCCAAGCCGCGCTTCCTTTGGCTTATGGCAACACGCCACCATTGCAGGGTCGACTGCGCAGCACCCCGGAAGACTTTGTGGTCGAGGAGATCCTGGGTTATGACGCCGAGGGCAAGGGCGAGCATGCCCTGCTGTGGGTCGAGAAGCGCGGCGCCAACACGGACTGGGTAGCGCGCGAACTGGGCAAGTTTGCTGGCGTCAGCCAGGTCGCGGTCGGTTATGCAGGGATGAAGGATCGTCATGCGGTGACGCGGCAGACGTTTTCCGTGCAACTCGCTGGCAAACCCGATCCGGACTGGTCGACGTTTCCGCATGAGGACATCAAGGTGCTGGCGGCCACGCGGCATTCGCGCAAGCTCAAGCGCGGTGCGCTGCGCGGCAATCGCTTCGTGCTGGTGCTGCGTGACGTGGTGGGTGACCATGCCGCGGCGGAGCAGGTGCTCGAACACATCGCCGTACGAGGCGTGCCCAACTATTACGGTGAGCAGCGTTTCGGCCGCGAGGGCGGCAACGTGGCGCAGGCGCGCACGATGTTTGCGGGGCATCGGGTGGAGCGGAACAAACGTTCAATTTTTCTTTCCGCGGCGCGCTCGCAGATTTTCAACAGCGTGCTTGCGGCAAGGGTGGAACGCGACGCCTGGGATCGGCCGATGGACGGCGAGATATGGTCGCTGGCCGGGTCCCGGTCGTGGTTCGGCCCTGAAGCGTTCACCGATGTGCTGGCCACACGTCTGGCGCGCCTGGACATCCATCCATCCGGTCCGTTGTGGGGTCAGGGCGAACCGCCATCGCAAGGCGAAGCCGGGGCGCTGGAACGCAGAATCGCAGCGCAATATCATGATCTTGCCGAGGGTTTGGCCTCCGCGCGCATGGACCAGGAGCGACGTCCCTTGCGATTGGTGCCGAAGGATCTGAGCTGGCGCTGGACCGGCGAGGATGTGCTGCAGCTCTCGTTCGAACTGCCGGCAGGAACCTATGCCACCGTGGTTATCCGCGAGCTGGCCGCTTCGTTGTAGGAGATTCCATGTTGTCGGTCAAGCGATCTGGGGCTCCTACACCACCGATATCCTCACGCGAATCAGGGAACTGCCGATGTTGTAGGAGCGCACCCTGTGCGCGATGCTCTTCGTTGCAACGTCAGAGCAGAAGCATCCGGCTGAAGCCGCTCCTACAAGTGCTTGACGAGATCGCCCGCGAGCTAACTCCTGACCGCGGAGAACCTCACTCAAATCGGTATGCTACCGATTTTGTGGGAGCGACTTCAGTCGCGATGCTCTTCGTTGCAACATCAGAGCAGAAGCATCGCGGCTGAAGCCGCTCCCACAAGTGCCTGACCAGATCGCCGGCCAGCGTGCCCCGTGCTGCCGATAGACTCACGCAAATGGGTATGCCATTGATCTTGTGGGAGCGACTTCAGTCGCGATGCTCTTTGTTGCGGCATCAGGAAAAAAGCATCGCGGCTGAAGCCGCTCCCACATGTGCCTGACGAGCATCACCCGCGAGCGGGCTCCTGCACCGCAAGAATCCTTACGCAAATCGGGTGCTACCGATGTTGTAGGAGCGCACCTTGTGCGCGAACCGCCATGTACTTAGCCACCGGATACGCCGCCAATCACCCCTTGAGCAGCACCACCACCGCTCCGGTGCCGCCCATCGACGGGCGGGCCGAGGCAAAGGCGATCACGTCGTCGCGTCGACGCAGCATGCGGTCGGTGAGCGCCTTCAGCACC
>JALYXN010000263.1 GCA_030947085.1 Pseudomonadota bacterium
CGTCTTGTTGCGCAAGATGCGCAACGAAATGGGTGACGCTGGCGGCATATTGGTTGGCGTGGACTTGAAGAAAGATCCGGCGGTACTGGAAGCGGCTTACAACGATCGTGCCGGTGTTACCGCCGACTTCACCCTTAACATGCTCACTCGGTTGAATCGGGAAATCGGCAGCGATTTCGACGTGGCGTCTTTTGGCCATCGCGCGCATTACAACGGCATGGCCGGGCGCATCGAAACGCATATCGTCAGTCACTGCGATCAGCAGGTCAAAGTCGGCCGACTGAGCATCGGCTTTCGCGCAGACGAGGCCATCCAGGTGGAATACAGCTGCAAATACTCGCTGGAGGATTTCGCGGCGCTCGCTTCCAGAGCGGGGCTGGCGGTACTGCGGGTATGGACTGACGCAAAACAGATGTTCAGCGTGCAGTATCTGGTACGAGCCAGCACCGTTGCGCGTTGAGCGACAAGACGGTTGTCGGCGCCAGCTACCGTGGAGCGACTGCAGGAGCGACTTTGTAGGAGCGACTTCAGTCGCGATGCTGTTGCTCTGAAGCCCCAACGAAAGAGCATCGCGGCTGAAGCCGCTCCTACGAAAGTCCGCGCTTCCCTTACTTCACACCGTAAAGCGTTTTCACATCGGCAGTGAGCAAGGCCTGGCTATCGGGGCGCGCGTAGAACATGTGTCCGCCCGGATATTCCTTCACCTGCACCCGAGTTGGGTCACCCATCGCCGGCATCTGATCGACGGCCAGCAGCGAAACCATGAATGGGCAGGATAAATCGTCCCAGCCATGCGCGATCAGCACACGCAGATGGGGGTCATTGGCCACCGCTTGCCGCAACTGGCTGACCGAGCCGTTGCGGGCGTCGTCGTCCTCGTGCCACAGGCGACCGACGGTGTAGTTCAGCGCGTTGTAGCGACCGTTGACCTTCCAGCCCACGGTCTGGGTGACGAAGTTGACCATCGCCGAGGTCGTCGGCGCAATGATGCCGGTGAGGATCGGGTCGCCGGTTGTTTGACTCGGTGCAAACGGGAACGGATCCCACGCGGTGACGTTGGAGTCGTAGCGGCTGCCGAGCTTGCCCTCGGCGCGATAGACCTCGCGCAAGTACGCCTGGGTTTCCAGGCGACCGCCCGAGCGTTTGACGAATAGCGGGTCGAGACCGGTCAGTTCAGTCACCTTGCGGATCATCGCCGCCGTGGCGGCGGGGTCGGAGCGACCTTTCATCAGCGTGGTGGCGTACTCGCCCCGGGTGTAGGCAATGATGGGCGCCATGGTGGCGGCGCTGAGTTTGCCTTCGCGTTCCAGGTGGGCAGCGGCGATCGAGGGCAGGGTGGTCATCCAGGGCAGCGGCGAAACCGTGTCGTCACTCCACGCACCCGGATCGAGATACGGTGAGATAAGGGTGACACCACTCATTGCCACGCCCAGCTGTGTCTGCATGTATTCGGTGATGCGCGGGCCGCGAAAACCGCCGTAGCTTTCGCCGACATAGTACTTGCGCGCGTCCATGCGACCGTTGCTGACCAGCCAGTCGTACATGATGCGCGACAGATACTTGATGTCGGTATCGGTGCTGTAGAAGTCCTTGGTCGCCTGCTTGTCGTCGACCAGCGCGCGGCTGTAGCCGGTGCCGATCGGGTCGATGAAGACCAGATCGGTGAACCCCAGCCAGGTGCCCGGGTTGTCGTGCAGGGTGGGGCGTGCGGACGGCGAGTCGCCCTCCAGGCCGAAGTCCACCTTCTTCGGGCCGATCGCACCCAGGTTGAGGTACACCGACGAGGCCCCGGGGCCACCGTTCAAGGCGAAGGTCACTGGCCGATCCTTGCCAGCCATGGTGTAGGCGGTGAAGACTACCTCGCCGGTCTTCTTGCCCTTTGCGTCGCGCACCGGCAATGAGCCCACGGTGACCGTGTACTTCAGCGTTTTGCCGTTCACGACAGCCGATTGGCTTACGTGCGCATCCGCCGGAAAGGGCGCCAGATGGAAACCATGACTGTCTGATGCCTCTTCTGCTGGCGACGACTTGGAGTGCTCGGCGGCCAGCGACGACGCGCTGACTCCGGTCAGGATCAGGACCGCCAGTGCGGCGGTTTGCAGGGACATGCGCACGGATCGCTTCCTCGTGGACGAAAACACGAGGTTAACCCGTAGCGAAGCATAGCGAGCGTGTGAAAAGTCAGGGGTGCAGGGCGGAAAACGGCCTCAGTTCGTGGCCAATGTCTTGCTTACGAATTGTTGCAGTTGTGCCGCGTTCAGTGCACCGGACTGACGAGCGATCTCCCGCCCCTGTTTGAGCATGATCAAGGTGGGGATGCTGCGGATATTGAAGCGCTGTGCCAACTGGGGCTGTGCTTCGGTATCGAGCTTGGCCAGCCGAAGGCGAGGCTCGAACGTGCTGGCGGCCTGGACAAAGACCGGTGCGAAGCCCACGCACGGCCCGCACCAGGGCGCCCAGAAATCGATCAACACCGGCAGATCGCCACGGCCCGCGACGGCCTCGA
>JALYXN010000268.1 GCA_030947085.1 Pseudomonadota bacterium
GGTTCCGGGACGTCCGGACGCTGGCAGGACATGATTGTGGCGAAAATCCTGGTTCTGCATGGACCCAACCTCAACTTGCTGGGCGCCCGTGAGCCGCATATCTACGGTCACGAGACACTGGCCGACATCAACCAGAACCTGGCCGAACGGGCGGATGACGCGGGCCACGAATTGGTCTGGTTTCAGTCGAACGCGGAACATGAACTGATCGGGCGCATCCATCAATGCCGCGATGACCGCACCCAGTTGATCCTTTGCAATGTCGGCGCCCTGACCCATACCAGCATCGCCTTGCGTGATGCGTTTGCCGCTGCCGCCATCCCGTTCATTGAGGTGCACCTTTCTAACGTGTTTGCGCGTGAGTCATTTCGGCATCACTCGTACCTTTCGGACATCGCGCTCGGCGTCATCTGCGGTTTCGGTGGCGACAGTTACCGGCTGGCGCTGGATGCGGCCATCCGCAAGCTGGCGCCGAAACCCGACGCGGCATAACCCTCCTTATCACAGCCACCGCCGGTGGCTTGACTGACCAAAGGCTGATCCGATGGATTTGCGCAAAATAAAGAAACTGATCGACTTGCTCGAGGAATCGAACCTCGCCGAACTGGAGATCAAAGAGGGCGAAGAAGTCGTTCGCCTGTCTCGCGTACCCAGGAACACCGCACCGGTCGCAGCGGCCGCACCGGTCGCAGCGGCGCCAGCGGCGGTTGCCGCCGCTGCACCAGCCGCCGCCGAAGTGCCCGCCGAAGATGCCCTGCCCGAAGGACACGTGGTCAAGGCGCCGATGGTCGGCACTTACTACGCCTCGTCCACGCCGGGCACGCCGGCCTTCGTCAAGGTCGGTCAGCAGGTCACGGCCGGGGAGACTCTGGGCATCATCGAGGCGATGAAGATGTTCAACCAGATCGAAGCCGACATCGACGGAACCGTGAAGGCGATCCTGGTCGAGAACGCGCAACCGGTGGAATTCGACCAACCCATGTTTGTGATTGCCTGATGCTTGAGCGGTAATCGGGAAGCGGGACCGGGACACGGAAAAATCAGAAGCTGCGACATCGCGCTTTTGACCTATCCCTTTCCTGTTCCCCGCTGCCTGCTTCCCGCTCCCTGGAGCTCCCATGCTAGAAAAAGTCGTCATTGCCAACCGCGGCGAAATTGCGCTGCGGATCCTGCGCGCCTGTCACAGTCTGGGTATCAAGACCGTGGCTGTGCATTCCACCATCGACAGCAACCTCAAGCACGTCGGCCTGGCCGATGAATCGGTCTGCATCGGGCCCGGTCCGTCGGTGGACAGTTACCTCAACATCCCGCGCATCATCGCCGCGGCGGAAATCACCGATGCCCAGGCGATTCATCCCGGTTACGGCTTTCTGTCGGAACGCGCCGATTTCGCCGAGCAGGTGGAACAGTCCGGCTTCATCTTCATCGGCCCCACCCCCGAAGTGATCCGCCTGATGGGCGACAAGGTCGAGGCGATCCGCACCATGAAGGCCGCCGGCGTACCGTGCGTGCCAGGTTCAGGCGGTCCGCTGGGCGAAGATATGGATGAAAACATCAAGATCGCGCGCGAGATCGGCTATCCGGTGATCGTCAAGGCGTCTGGCGGTGGCGGCGGTCGCGGCATGCGCGTGGTGCGCACCGAAGCGCATCTGGGCAACTCCATCGTGATGACCAAGCAGGAGGCCAAGGCGGCCTTCGGCAACGATGTCGTCTACATGGAGAAATTCCTGGAGAATCCGCGTCATGTGGAGATCCAGGTATTGGCCGACGGTCAGGGCAACGCCATCCACCTGGGTGAGCGCGACTGCTCCATGCAGCGCCGCCACCAGAAAGTGGTCGAGGAGGCACCGGCACCGGGCATCACGTCGGAGCAGCGTGCCGCGATCGGCAAGGTCTGCGTCGACGCCTGCCTCCGCATCGGCTATCGCGGCGCGGGCACGTTCGAATTCCTGTACGAGAAAGGCCATTTCTATTTCATCGAAATGAACACCCGCATCCAGGTCGAGCATCCGGTCACCGAACTCATTACGGGCATCGATCTGGTACGCGAGCAGCTGCTGATTGCCGGCGGCGAAAAACTCACGATCAGGCAGCAAGACGTGGTCATTCGCGGCCACGCGATCGAGTGCCGCATCAATGCCGAAGACCCGGACACCTTCATGCCCAGCCCCGGCACGGTGAAGCGCTTTGAAGCGCCGGGCGGACCGGGTGTGCGCGTCGACACGCATCTTTATGACGGCTACAAGATTCCGCCCAACTACGATTCGATGATCGGCAAACTCATCGTGCACGGCCCGGATCGCGAGACCGCGATTGCACGCATGCGATTGGCCTTGGCCGAGACCGTGATCGAAGGCGTGAAGTGCAATATCCCGCTGCAGCAGCGGATCATGGCCGACGTCGGTTTCCAGCATGGTGGGCAAAATATCCACTACCTGGAAAAGCGCATGGCCGAGCAAAAGGAACACAAGGCGAGTGGCGAATAGAGCTAAGGAGTGAGTGTAGAGGAGTGAGAAGTGAGAGAAGGCGCGCACTCCGACCCACTCTTTCACTTCACTCTTTCACTTCACTCTTTCACTTCACTCCTCCTCACCTCTCACTCCTCACTCCTCTCCACTCACTTCTCGCCCTATGCCCTTTCTCGAACTCTCACTCATTGTCCGCCTCGAGCAGCAGCCCAGCGTCGAAGAGGCGCTGGAGGAGCTGCATTCGCTCTCGATCACCTTGCGCGATGCGGACGCCGAAACGCCTGACGAGCAGGCGATCTTCGAGCCCGGCGTGGGCGAACTCCCGCTCTGGCCGACGATCACCCTCAACGCACTGTTCGACGAACACGCCGACCGCCGCGGCCTCACCGAGGCGCTGGGGGAATTGCTGCCGTGGCTGGAACCGGACCAGCTGAACTTCAGCGAAGTCGCCGACCAGGAGTGGGAACGTGCCTGGATGGATCAGTTCAAGCCGATGCCCTTCGGCCGGCGGCTGTGGATCTATCCCTGGAACATCGAACCACCGGTCGACAATGACGCCGTGGTGGTGCGACTTGATCCCGGCCTGGCATTTGGCACCGGCACCCACCCGACCACGGCCCTGTGTCTGGAATGGCTCGACGGGCTGGATCTGGTTGGCAAGACGGTGACCGACTTTGGCTGCGGCTCGGGCATTCTGGCCATTGCCGCCCTGAAGCTGGGCGCCAGCAGCGCGGTCGGCGTGGATAACGATCCGCAAGCGTTGATCGCCTCGGCGGACAACGCCGAGCGCAACGGCGTGGTCGCTCAGCTGAGCCTGTTCCTGCCTGAGGATTTTGCGGCGGCGGCCGCTCCTGCGCATCCGGCAAGTGCTTCAAGCATTGCTCTACCTCCGGTATCCATGACCTCGCCTGCGCCCGCGGCACGTGTGCATCCATGCACATTGCCAGCCGATATTTTCATAGCGAACATTCTGGCCGGACCGCTGGCCGAACTGGCGCCAACGTTCGCGGCAGCGGCGAAACCCGGCGCGCCGTTCGCGATCTCCGGCATCCTCACCGGCCAGCAGGACGAATTGCTACAGCGTTATGGTGAATGGTTCGACCACCTGCACGTCGCCATTCTTGAGGACTGGGTGCTCATCAGCGGTCGACGTCGCGTCTGAAAGCCCGGCGCTGCGCCTGTTAAGCTTGCCGCACACCGATCAAAGCGGCCTGCATGTACACACAATGCCCCGAATGCCTGTCCGTGTTCTCGCTGGATGCGCAGACACTCGCCAAGGCCAACGGCCACGTGGTGTGCGGTCACTGCGCAGCCGGCTTCGACAGTCTCGCCACGCTGGCCGAGCAGCTGCCGCCGGAACCGTTCACCGAGTTGCCGCTCAACGAGCCTTCGCTGGAGCCACCCCGCGTGGATCTGGTTGTGTATCGACCGCAGCCGGAAAGTCCTGCGGTGGTCGAAATCGGGGCCAGCAACGCAACCCACTCCCACGAGGACTTTTCGACGCTGGTTTTCGCCCCGCGTTTCGCCCGCGAATCGCGACGCGCACGCAAGCGCGAGTCCGCTCGCCAGCCCGAGCGCAGAGGCAAGCCGCGCACGTCCGGTGAGCGCCACTGGCCCTGGGTCATCGCCTGCGCGTTGCTGTTGCTGCTGTTCGGTGCACAACTGGCCTGGGCCAAACGCGAGATGCTGATTCGCGATCCGCTGGTCGGCCACGGGTGGCAAGCCACCTGTGCGGTACTGGGCTGCGAGTTGCCGCTGGTGTCGGCTCCAAAGCAACTGCGTCTGCTGGCCAGCAATGTGCAAGCGCATCCCAGCGCCGGCCACGCGCTGATGATCAGCGCCAGCGTGCGTAACGACGCCCATTTCACACAACCTTATCCGTTGTTGACCATCACGTTGTCCGATGCGCAGGGCAAGCGGCTGGGCATGCGCCGACTGCAGCCACGCGAATACCTGGATGACGACAACGTTCTTCAACGTGGATTGGCGCCGGGTGCCAGCGCGGTACTGGTGCTGGAGATCGAGGACCCCGGCGACAGGGCGGTCGCGTTCGAGATTAACTTTGAATAGACATGGGCACTTAAATT
>JALYXN010000281.1 GCA_030947085.1 Pseudomonadota bacterium
CGCTGGTAGCGCTCGAGCAGCGCAGTTTTTCCGCCGATCGCATGAGCCGAGCGCAATATCGCCGTCACCTCGTCAGCGACACGGCGTTGGTGCTGATCGCCGGCACCAGGCCTCAGTGGCTGGGGAGCGCCGTGTTGTTCTTTCGTACACGCAGCCAGACCGCACGGCTTTATTCACTGGCTACCGACCCCGATGCCCGCGGTCGCGGCGTGGGTCGCGCTCTACTCGATGCCGTTATCGCGGCTGCCCGTCAGCGGGATTGCCACGCCCTTCGTCTGGAAGTACGCACTGACAACCGCGCCGCCATCGCGCTTTACGAGCAGGCAGGATTTTGCCGGACGGGCAGTTACAGCCAATACTACGAAGACGGTGCGGACGCCTGGCGCTATGCGCTGCCGCTGATCCGGACCACCTGATTCGGGGGCGAACGCGCTGCCGAATGGACCGCACAAGGTCGGGTCATGCGACCCTTCGCTCAGCCAACGGGAGCTCGACATGGTCTGGATCATCACCAAATATATGCTGACCGCCGCGGTGGTGGTGATTGTCTCCGAAGTGGCCAAGCGCAGTGACCGACTCGGCGGTTTGCTGGCTGCGTTGCCGCTGGTGACCTTCCTTGCGTTGATCTGGCTTTACGTCGAGAAACAGCCGCAGTCCAAGATCGCCAACCATGCCTGGTACACATTCTGGTATGTGGTGCCGACGCTGCCGATGTTTCTTGCCTTTCCGCTGCTTTTGCCGCGATTGGGGTTCTGGCTCACCGTGCTGGCATGTATCGGTATCACCGTGGTTTGTTTCGTACTGTTCGCGCTGCTGGTGCGTCAGTTCGGCGTTGAGTTGTTGCCATGACGACCCAACCCACGTCGCCAGCGAACTGCTGCGGAACCTGGCTCACTGAGGTCAGCTGACGGGAACGCAGCTGTCGGAGAATGGGGCACATCGGAGCCATGAAACACTAAAAGGATCACGGGCATCGACCGTAATAGCGATGCCCGTGATCCCGCGAATAGCTGATGAAGCGACGAAGTTGCGGATGTGAATACGAAGGGTCGCGGGCCGTCATCGCCACCGCCAGCCACGCATTACATCCCGCTTTTGCCGACCATCAACTTGCCGGCCTCGACAGCTTTCACGCCCTCGACCGAACGGGCGGACTTGATCGCCAACTGCTTCTCGGCCACCGAATCAACCGTGCCGCTGAGCATCACCACGCCCGCCTTGGTATCGACGGATACATCGGTGACATTGACGCCCTTGGTGGTGGCGAATTCGGATTTCACCTTGGTCGTGATCCAGGTATCCGAGGCTTTCGTGGCCAGACTGGTACCCGACGACATGGTGTGGTCGCCATCATTATTCGTCGAATCGCCACTGGTCGAATCGTGCTTCATCGAATCACCGTGATTGCTGACTTTCAACTTGCTGGCGTGAACGGCGCTTACGCCCTTGACCGATCGCGCCGTCTTGATCGCTATTTGCTTCTCAGCTCTCGAACCGACGGTACCGCTGAGCATCACCACGCCTGCCTTGGTCTCGACGGATACGTCGGTAACGTCTACGCCTTTCGTGGTGGCAAAGTCGGACTTCACCTTGGTGGTAATCCAGGTGTCATTGGTTTTGGTCTCGAGACTGGTGTCCGAGGACATGCTGTGATGCGCGCTGCTGCCCGTCGAATCGCTGCCCATCGAGCCACTGCTCATCGCGCCACTGCCCATCGAATCATGGTTCATTGAGCCGCTACCGGCAGCGTCCACCATCAGCTTGTCAGCCTGCACAGCTCGTACACCCTTGACGGAACGAGCCGTTTGAATCGCCATCTGCTTCTCGGCTTGCGAATCGACCGTACCGGTCAACATCACCACGCCGTCTTTGGTATCGACCGACGTCTGCGTAGCACTGACGCCCTTGGTGGTGGCAAACTCGGATTTCACCTTAGTGGTAATCCAGGTGTCGGACACCTTGGTGCTCATCGAGGTGTCGCTGGCGGCGTCGTTCTGCAACGCAGCGCCGGCCATGGCCGGGGCGACGCCCACCGCGCCGAGGGCAACGATAAGGCTGGCAGCCATCAGGGTCTTGCTCAGGGTCTTGGTCATCATGGCAATCTGTCTCCTTCTATACGGGTCTGGAACGCTCTCCAGCGAAGCCTCTCGGCGGCAACACGCACGCCTCGAGTACCCGAACAGCAAAGCACTTTCCGCGTGAATGGCGGATGCAGGGACACTGAAAAGTGCTTCACCAGCTTTGTCCATGGGTTGGATGCCGGATGCCTTGGCGCGGTCGCACGTTCCCGTTTTCCCGCATGGTGGTTGCATCAGCACGTCACATGGTGCGCGGATGATCCAGCTCCACTCGATGCTCGATACCGTCATCGCGCAGCGCAATCCTCC
>JALYXN010000291.1 GCA_030947085.1 Pseudomonadota bacterium
CGAGTGGGCAGGGCGGCGATTTTGTCGACCACGTCCATGTCGTTGAGCACCTTGCCGAAGACGGCATAGCCCCAGGTGAGTCCACTCTGGTTGCCGACGAAATCCAGCCGTCGGTTGTCCACCAGGTTGAAGAAGAACTGCGCGGTACCGGAATTGGGATCAGCGCCACGGGCCACCGCTATCGTGCCGCGCAGGTTGGAGAGGCCATTGTCCGCTTCGCTGGCAATCGCCGACCGTGTGCGTTTGGGCTGCAGGTCGCGCGTGTAAAGCCCGCCCTGAACGAGGTAGCCGGGGATCGCGCGATGCATCAGGGTGCCGTCGTAGAAGCCGTCTCGGACGTATTGAAGGAAGTTGGCCACGCTCTTCGGCGCCTTGTCCGGGTAGAGCTCAACGGTGATGTCGCCTTGAGAGGTGTGCAGCACCACCTCCGGCGGCGCTGCGGCAGTCGCCTCCGGCACCGGTTTGGCAGACTGTGCCGCCAGCGTCAGTGGCAAGGCGAGTAGCAGGGCGGCGAACAGAAATTTCAACATGGGCATCAAATAGTCGGGGCGTTCGAACATGATACGCGGCGAAGCCTCACTTGGCAGGCCGCCACATCAGCTGTTGGAGATCTCCAGCTTCACACCCAGCTCGTTCATTGGCGACTGCTCTTGCTGCAAGTCGGCCTGGGTCAGCGGATGCTGTTCCAGCCAATTCGGCGGCAACGCCAGCCGGAGTAGTTTGCTGCTGGCGCGCAGATTCATTTGCGGCAACGACTCGGCACGTCGGGCGCGACGGAACAGCACGGCCAGGCGCAGCAGGGCGGTGATCTGTCGGGCCAGTGCACGGTATCGCTGCGGCAAGGCGGTGATGATGGACTTGTCGGGCTTGCGCCGATGCAGCTCGACCACGGCAGCCAGAAGTTGCTGCTCCTGGCGCGAGAAGCCCGCAAGATCGGCATGCCGCATGATGTAGGCACCATGGTGGTGGTGTCCGCTATGGGCGATGGCGAGACCTATTTCGTGGACACGGGACGCCCAGGACAGCCACTCGCGCGCTTCGGCGTCCAGCTTCCAGGTCCGTGCGACCTGGTCGAAGAACATCAAGGCAGTCGACTCGACCCGGCGCGCCTGGGCGCGATCCACGCCATAGCGAGCGGCCAGTGCGTCGACGCTGGCGGTGCGTGGGTCACTGCCGCCGGCGCGGCCCAGCAGATCCCACAGCAGGCCTTCGCGCATCGAGCTTTCGCACACGCGCATGCGCTCGATCCCGAGCGCGGCAAAGGCAGCTTCGAAGATGACGACGCCGCCAGCGATGACCGGCGCACGGTCGTCGCCGAGGCCGGGCAACTTCAGCGTGCTCATCTGACCTTGCTCGATCAGCGCCTCGCGCAGCGAGGCCAGCGACGCCGGAGTAATGCCGTCGTCGGAAAACTTCATCGCCTGCACCACCGAGCCGATCGACTTGGCGGTACCCGATGAACCGTAGGCATCCTGCCAACCCGATTCGCGATAGTCCTCGGCAAATTGCTGCAGCAGCAAACCGATTTCGCTGCTGGCACGTTGCCAGCGTTTGCGCGTCAGCTTGCCACCGGAAAAGAACCGCAGGGTCGAGGCGATGCAGCCCGCCTGCACGCTTTCGGTATGCAACGGCGCCAACCCGCGACCGATGATGAATTCGGTGCTGCCGCCGCCGACGTCGATGATCAGCCGCGGTTCGCGTGAGGCGGGCAGATCATGCGCGGCGCCAAGAAAGATCAGGCGGCCCTCCTCACGACCGGATACCACCTCGATCGGGTGTCCGAGCGCAGCCTCTGCCGCGGTCAGAAATGCCTGCGGGGAGGCCAGTCGACGCACCGTGTTGGTGGCGACCGCACGCACGCGCAGCGACGGAAGTCCGGCAATGCGCTGACCGAAGCGAGCCAGACAATTCATCGCCAGGGCTCGGCGCTCGGCATCGAGGGTGCCGTCCGCGCGCAAACCAGCGGCCAGGCGCACGGTGTCACGCAAACGGTCGATCACGCGGGGCTCGCCGTGTTCCATGCGCGCCACAACCATGTGGAAGCTGTTGGAGCCCATGTCCACCGCGGCAATCAATTCACCATCGCGGATAGGTGTCGGGTCGGCTGAACTCACGCCTGGACTCCGGCGATGACCAAGGGCGGATTCTCGCATGCGGGTGTCGAGATGAGGAAAGGCCGGTTCGGGTGAAAGCTGATCATGGGCAATATTTCTCAAGCAGATCCTGCTGGGCGTTGTAAGGCGGGTTTGTGCCAGCGACAGCCTGGGTATAACGACCGTCGCTCCCTAGCAGCCACGCCTGCGTGTTGTCGGCCAGGCCGTTCGCCAGTGTCTCGTTAAATACGCGAGCGGCCAACTCGGGGTCCAGGATCGGAAAGGCAACTTCGATCCGTCGCATCAGATTGCGTTCCATCCAGTCGGCGCTGGCGCAATACAGGTCTGGGTTGCCGTCATTGGCGAACCAGTAAACGCGACTGTGCTCCAGAAACCGGCCCACGATCGAGCGGACCCGAATGCGTTCGGAAATGCCGGGCAATCCCGGGCGCAGCGTGCAGGCACCGCGCACGATCAGGTCGATCTCGACGCCTGCCCGCGACGCGCGATACAACGCGGCGATCACATGCGCCTCGTTCAATGCATTGAGCTTGGCCACAATGCGTGCCGGCCGCCCGGCGCTGGCATGGACGGTTTCCCGCTCGATCTTCGCGAGCACGGCGGGATAGAGCGTGAAGGGTGAATGCAGCAGTCGCTTCAGCTCGATCATCGGCCCCAGCCCCGACAGCTGCTGGAAAACCTTGTGCAGGTCCTCACCGATTTCGGGGTTGGCGGTCATCAGTCCGATGTCGGTGTAGGTGCGGCTGTTGACCTGATGATAGTTTCCGGTCGAAAGATGGGCGTAGCGCCGCAGCGTCTTGCCCTCGCGGCGCACGATCAACATCATCTTGGCGTGGGTCTTGTAGCCGACCACGCCGTAGACCACCTGCACCCCGGCCTCCTGCAGACGGGTTGCCAGATGGATGTTGGCCTCTTCGTCGAAGCGCGCCCGCAGTTCGATCACCACGGTGACATCCTTGCCGTTGCGGGCCGCCTCGACCAGCAGGTCGACCAGCGGCGTGTCCTGACCGGCGCGATAGAGGGTTTGCTTGATGGCCAGCACCTGCGGATCGGCGATGGCCTGGCGCAGCAGGTCGATCACGGCGGCAAAGCTCTGGTAGGGATGGTGCAGCAGCACATCGCGCTGGCTGATCAGGTCGAACTTGCTGCGATTGCTTTCCAGCGCCGAGGGCAATTGCGGGTTGAAGCGGGGAAATTTCAGCTCGGGCCGATCGATCCAGTCATAAATCAGTCCGGCGCGAATGATATTGACCGGGCCGTCGCAGCGGTAGACATCGGCCTCCTCCAGCTCAAAGTTGCGCGTCAGCATCGTGGTGATCGCCCTTGGGCAATCACTGGCAATCTCCAGCCGCACCGGGCGGGCGTAACCGCGGCCGACCAGTTCCTCGGTCAGCGCGTGGGCGAGATTTTCCACCTCGGCTTCCTCGACCACCAGCTCGCTGTTGCGCGTCACCCGAAACTGGTACGAACCGACCACTTTGAAACCGGGGAACATCAGCTGGACGAAGGCCTGCAGCAGTTCGGCCAGAAACACGTAATGCTCGCCGCTGCCGCTGCCGCTGACTTCGGCCGGCACGCGGATGATGCGCGGCAACGAGCGCGGCGCCCGCACCAGCGCCATGTGACCTTCGTGTCCAAACGCGTCGCGGCCCTTGAGTACCACCGCGATATTCAGCGTCTTGTTGAGGATGCGCGGAAACGGATGCGACGGATCCAGGCCCAACGGTGACAGGACAGGCAATACTTCCTGTTCGAAATAACCCTGCAACCAATGCTTCTGGCGTGCGCTCCACTGCGTGCGGGTCAGCATGTGGATCTGTGCGGCGTCGAGCTGCGGGCTGATCTGCTCCTGCCAGGTAACGTATAGCTCGGTGACCAGATCCAGCACCCGACGGCGGATCAACTTCAGCAACTCTCCCGAGGGCATGCCGTCCGGCCCCGGCGATGCCGAGCCGTAGGCATGGTGGTGCTTGAGCATGGCCACCCGAACTTCGAAGAATTCATCCAGATTGCTGGCCACGATGCTGAGATAGCGCAGGCGTTCCAGCAGCGGCACGGCCGGATCTCTGGCCATGGCCAGTACGCGAAAGTTGAATTCGAGCGCGGCCAGCTCGCGACTGAGATAGAGGCTGGGGTCGGCTAGATCGGGCGAGGCGGGGTCGAGGGCAGACGGTTGATCCATGCCGCATTCTGGCCCAACCCGGGTACCAAAGACATGCCGCGGCGAAGCGTCAATCAGTTTTCGTCGGTGCCGCCGGGAACGAGCAGCCGTGCGTTGTCGAATTGGCACGAGAAGGTGGAGCCCACTCCCGGCGCGCTTTCGATCTTCAATCGAGCCTGATGCAGGCCGAGGACGTGCTTGACGATCGACAGTCCCAGTCCGGTGCCCCCGCTGTCACGGGAGCGACTAGAGGATATGCGGTAGAACCGCTCGGTGAGCCGCGTCAGGTGCGCGGCCGGGATGCCGAAGCCGGTATCGCTGACGGAATAGATCGCGCCGTCGGGCGTGCGTTGCCAGCGGATAGTGATGCTGCCACCACTGGGTGTATAGCGAACGGCGTTGCTGACGAGATTGGAAAGGGCGCTATGCAGATCCTTGGGCGAACCGAGCAGGTCGGCATCGGCGGTGGATTCCAGAGAGATCTTGTGGCGGCCCTGACTGAGGGCTTCGGCTTCCTTGCGGACGGTCGCGAGCAGGCCAGCCATCGGCACCCGTTCCTCGGGCACGTCGTGTTGGGTCTCCAGGCGCGACAGGGTCAGCAGATCCTCCACGATCTGGCCCATGCGCTTTGACTGCGCGCGCATCTCTCCCAGCACGGCGGCCAGTTCCGGCACGTCTTCCGGGTCGATCAGCTCCAGGTAACCGTGGATGACGGTCAGCGGCGTGCGCAGTTCGTGCGACACGTTGGCCACGAAGTCGCGACGGACCTGCTCCAGCCGATTCAGATGGCTGATGTCGCGGGCCAGCAGCAACTGCTCCCGATCGCCAAACGGCAGCAGGCTGACGTTGAGCTGGCTTCCCGAGTCGCCGGGTCCGATGGTGTCGTTGAGTGCCTCTTGCGCGCCGGCACGAAACCATTCCGCCATTTCCGAACCTTCGAGCCGCTGTTGCAGCAAGATGCCGCGATCCTGCGGCCGGCGCAGTCCCAGCAGATCTTCGGCGGCGTGGTTGAACCAGCGGATCTGCTGCTTCTGATCGAGCAGCACGATCGCATCGGGCAGCTGGCTGGCGGCGTTGCGCAGATCGCGCAGATTGGAGGCAAGGCGGCGGGAACGCGTCATGAAACGGTCATGTTGGAG
>JALYXN010000220.1 GCA_030947085.1 Pseudomonadota bacterium
ATGGGGCATGCGCGCTGCCTGCTGACCCTGCCCGAACGCGAGGCCGAACGGCTGGCGCTGGAGGCCGCGCGCAACGGCTGGAGCGTGCGCGAACTCGAAGAAGCCGCGCGCCGCAGTCAAAGTGCGCCCAAGGGCAAGGCCAAGGCAGCACCGCCGCGCGATGCCAACATCGCGGATCTCGAGCGCGAACTCAGCGAGCGCTTTGCCACCCGGGTGGAACTGGCCAGCAGCCGCGGCGGTCGCGGCAAGCTGGTGATCCACTACCACAGCAACGACGAACTCGACGGCATCCTGGTCAAGATTCGCTGAGCCGCATCGGCTTTCACGCTGCCAGGGTGTAAAGCAGATCGCGGCGTCAGGCAGTAGACTGCGCGCCTGTCGCGCCGGTCGCGGCAGCTGTTTCCGCTGAAAGGCCTCTTCATGCCGCAACTGTCCGTCGTCGTTCCCGTCTTCAACGAGCGGGACAATATTCCGCCGCTGCTCGCCGAAATTGCAACGGCGCTGCGCGGCCGGATCGAGTTCGAGATCATCTACATCGATGACGACTCCACCGACGACAGCTGTGCCGTGCTGGCAACGGAAAAAGTGGCGCGTTATCCGGAATTGCGGATCTTGCACCACGTCGCCCGTAGCGGCCAGAGCACGGCGGTGTGGCATGGCGTGCGTGCGGCGAAGTCGCCGTGGATCGCCACGCTTGACGGCGATGGCCAGAACAATCCCGCCGATATCCCGAAACTGCTGGCGGCACGGGACGCGGCAACCAGCGAGCTGCGTCTTTTCGCGGGCTGGCGCACCACCCGCCACGACAGCTTCAACAAGCGCATCTCCTCCAAGGTCGCCAATGCGGTGCGCTCGCGCATGCTCAAGGACGCCACGCCGGACACCGGCTGCGGTCTGAAACTGTTCGACCGCGAGGTGTTCCTGCGGCTGCCGTATTTCGATCACATGCACCGCTATCTTCCTGCGCTGGTCAAGCGTGCGGGGTTCGAGATCCAGAGCGTGCCAGTGGGCCATCGCCCCCGTACGGCGGGCGTGTCCAAGTACGGCATGCTCGATCGCCTGTGGGTGGGCCTGGCTGACCTGCGCGGCGTGGCCTGGCTGATGCGGCGCGGCAAGGTGACCGAAGTAGAGGAGCTCTGATTACCCTTACCCGGATCGGAGCCGTGCCTCGTAGGCGGGTTGTCCGCTGTTGCAGGTATCGCCGATCGCTCTGCGCAGCATGCGGTTTGCCTATCGCGGACATGCCGCCGATCCCCCGCCCAGCGACGTGCCGGGGTCGGCGGTCATCTCGAAATACGGCCCCTCGGTCTCGTCGATCGCCCCGCTGTGCGCTGGCCCCTTGGCGTCGCCTGCGCCGGGCGCGAGGGCAACGCTGGACCACCTCTGGGCCACCGAAAGGCAATGCAGCGTTCGACATGACGTCAGTATTCATTCTGAACCTTCAATCACGGAGAGCATGCGCGTCCAGCGGCACTCTGGCCGGCGCGCTGTGATCGTTGCTGGAGAGTTCGCATTAAATCGCGGTTAATGTGGCCTCAAAGCGATACCAGCTGGTTAGGATGAGGCCAAGCCGCATCGGCAACACGTTCTGGAATCGTCCATGTCTCCTGTTTTCCTGCCCTCATCATCGCGACGATTCGATTGCACTGTCGGCGGAGTCATCGCATGAGCTGGCAGGCCTGGGCCACCGTGGCGATCATCGTCACGGCGATGGGCTTGTTCGCCAGCGAGAAACTCCGCATCGATCTGGTCGCTCTGCTGTCACTGGCGGCGCTGGTGGTGCTGGGCATCGTCAGTCCAGTCGAGGCACTCAGCGGGTTCAGCAACGAGGCCACGGTGACGGTCGCGGCGATGTTTGCGCTGAGTCTGGGTATCGAACGCTCCGGTGCGCTGGAACCGCTCACCCGCCAACTGATGCGGATCAAGAAGCCCTGGCTGCTCACGCTGGCCATGATGCTCGCCATCGCCCCGTTGGGCGCCTTCGTGAAAAACATCGCGTTGGTCGCCACCTTCCTGCCGCTGGCGCTTCGCGTATGCCAGCGCACCCATACCTCGCCGGCACGGGTGCTGATGCCGATGGCCTACGCGGCCCAGATGGGCGGCGTCTGCACGCTGATCGGCACCTCGTCCAACCTGCTGGCCGACACCCTGGCGCAAAAGCATGGCATGCAGGGTTTCGGCGTGTTCGAGTTCAGCAAGATGGGCGCGATCCTCGCGGTCGTCGGCATCGTCTATCTGATGGTGGTCGGGCGCTGGCTGCTGCCCAAACAGGTCGACGCCGAAATGCCCGAGGAAGCGGACATCGGCAAGTACGTCACCGAACTGGAAGTCACCGACGACTCGTCACTGCTGGGCAAGAGCATCGCCGACGCCAAGTTTGGCGAGAAATACAGCGTCTATCCGCTGGAACTTCTGCGCGGCGAGAAGCGCATGTGGTCGCCACGCTCGCAGGAGATCGCGGCCGGTGACGTGTTGCTGGTGCGTGGCGACTGGGACAAGATCGAGGATTTCCAGCGCCGCGCCGGTCTGCGCAATGCACCGGACAGCCGCTACGTGCAGGATCCGGATCGCCCGCGCATGATGGTCGAACTGATGGTGGCGCCGGCCAGCGCGGCCGAGGGTCGTACGCTGGCCGAAACCGGCATCAAGTGGCGCTATGACGCCGTGGCGCTGGCGATTCATCGTCGCGGCCAGGTGCTGCGCAACAAGCTCAGCGAGGTGCAGCTGACCGTGGGCGACGTGCTGCTGGTGCTGGTGCAGGAGGGCACCTTGTCCAGCCTGCGCGGCGACGAGTCGTTCATCGTGCTGAGCGAACGCGAAGAGGCGCACCGCACCTCGCGCAAGGCCTGGTACGCCGCCGCCATCATGGCTGGCGTGGTGATCGTCTCGGGCATGAAATGGTTGCCGATCCCGATCGCCGCGATCTGTGGCGCCATCGCGATGGCGATGGCCGGCTGTTTCGGCCGCAAGGACGTCTACGAAGGCATTGATTGGAAGATCATCATCCTGCTCGGCGCCATTCTGCCGCTGGGCATTGCGATCGAGAAGAGCGGATTGTCCGAAACGCTGGTGCATTTCGGTCTGATGGCAGTCGGGGATCATGGTCCGTTGGCTGCGCTGGCGATGGTGTATCTGCTGACGGCGCTGTTGACCGAATTGATGGGCCACAATCCGTCGGTGGTGCTGATGGTGGGCATCGCCGCCTCGGTCGCCCATGCGATGCATGTCGACCCGCGGCCCTTCGTGGTCGCCGTGGCGTTTGCCGCGGCAACCTCGTTCGCCACCCCCGTCGGCTACCCGACCAACACGATGGTTTATTACGCCGGCGGGTACAAATTCACCGATTTCATGAAGGTGGGGATCCCGCTGATCATGATCTTCTGCGCGATTTCGATGTGGCTGATTCCGGTGTTCTGGCCGTTTCAGGCCGTGGCGCACTAAAGCATCCTAGGAGCTTTGCTGGTAGCCACCCAAGGCCAGCTGCAGCAGGATTTTCATTTCCTCGCGCAGTGACAGCGGGGCGACGACTTCGGCGTCCGGGCCGTATTTCAGCACGTCCATCAGCAGTTCCCTGGAGTTGGAATACGGTACCTTCAACTCATAGCGGCCGTCGGACAGCCAGTCCCCTTTCTGCTGCGAGTGCCAGTGTTCGTC
>JALYXN010000305.1 GCA_030947085.1 Pseudomonadota bacterium
GAACTACACCATCGTTCGGCCAGGTCCACTCAACGACGAACCCGGCACCGGCCTCATTGATGTCGCCACCGAGTTGAAACGCCGCGGCAGTGTGCCGCGTGAGGACGTGGCTGCCGTGCTGCTGCACGTGCTGGATGCACCCCATACCCATGGCAAGCAGTTCGAACTGCTTTCCGGCGACACGCCCTTGCAACAGGCGCTGGCTGCGCTTTGAAGTGAAGCCCGCGCTCACGTGCACCGACTATGCTGCACGTTAAACGTCGACCTGCCGATTCAACACTTTCATTCCACCCGGGTCTTTCCAGGTCCCTTTGCTGCCAGACTCAATGACGAAGTATCGGCAAAGAAAGTGACTTAAGAGCCACTCTCTTCGCCACGTGGAAAAGCGCGCTCCGGTTGCGAATCCACAGCCTGACCCCTCTCGCGTATCGGAGATGCCCGAGAGGGGATCGTGATCAGGGGATCGTGATCAATCGTCAGTTTGACGTGACCCGCCAGACCGTATTGCCGACATCGTCAGCGACCAACAACGCGCCCTCGTTATCCACCACCAGCCCGACCGGCGCGCCGTAGAGTTGTGATTCGTCCTTTGAGTAGAAGCCGGTGACGACGGGCTCCGGGACACCCACCGGCTTGCCCTGTTCGAACGCGACATGCACCACCTGATAGCCGCTCAGCGGCGAACGATCCCAGCTGCCGTGTTCGCCGATAAATGCACCGCCGTGATATTTCTGCGGCAGCACCTTGTCGGAGATCAGCAAGCCCAGCGGCGCGACATGCGAGCCGATCGCGTAATCCGGCTTGATCGCTTTCGCCACCATGTCCGGTCGCTGCGGCACCACGCGGGTGTCGACGTGCTGACCGTAGTAGCTGTAGGGCCAGCCGTAAAAACCACCCTCCTGCACCGAGGTCAGATAGTCCGGCACCAGGTCTGCACCGATCTCGTCGCGCTCATTGGCGATCGCCCACAGCTTGCCGGTCTGGGGGTCCCATTGCAGTCCGGTGGGATTGCGGATGCCCGAGGCGTAAATGCGGCTGCCGCCGGTCGCTACATCGACTTCGAGAATATCCGCGCGACGGTATTCAACCGGCAGCCCGTTCTCGGTGATGTTGCTGTTGGAGCCGACGCCGACATACAGCTTGCTGCCGTCCGGGCTCGCCAGCAGCGCTTTGGTCCAGTGGTGATTGATGGTGCCCGGCAGATCGGCGAAGGCCGTCCCCGGCGTAGTGATCTCCGTCTCTCCCGTGGTGTAGGGAAACTTCACGATGCCGTCGGTGTTGGCGACATACAGCGAGTTACCGATCAACTGCACACCGAACGGCGAGTTCAGGTTTTTGATGAAGACATGCTTCTCCCAATCGCCACCTGCACCCGTGCGCCGCAGCAGCGTGATCTGGTTGCCGCCCTTGCCGCCCTTGCCGGACTTGCTCTTGACCATACCGGCGAACAGCTGCTTGGGCGTGGTGACGGGCTCGGTGCCGGGGCCGTTGGCTTCCACCACCAGCACGTCGTCGTTGGGCAACACGTAAAGCTGGCGGGGATGCTTGAGATCGCCGGCGATCCTTTCGATGGTCAGCCCGGCTGCCACCGTGGGCGTCTGACCCGGCTTCCAGCCGGCTTTGTCGGGCACCTGCATCGGCGGCACCAGAAAGTTTTGCGACTTCGGCAACGGGGGGCTGCCGCCGGATTGCTGCGCGGGCTGAAACTTCGCCTTGTCGCCGCAGCCACCCAAGACGGCCACGAAAGCCAGCGCCAGCGCGCTGTGACAGATGATCTTATTCATGCACGTATTCTCCTTCATGCACGTATTCCCCTGCGACGGGTGGCTGTACGGCCATGACGACATAACCGATGGAAAGGAGAATCACGGTGCACAACGAGAGCCAGACACCCGCCGGGACCACCGCATAGGCATCGCGGCTGTGCACGAAGGCATTGAAGATGGCCGCGATGATGGCCAACAGGTTCAGCCAGAAATCGAGTCTCTCCGCACGCAACGCGACCCGGCGGCCGGTAATCCACACTTGCACCAGATTGATGATCCGGGGAATCACCGCAAACAGCAGGCCGAACAGAATCAGCCAGGAGGCACCCTTGTCCCACAAAATGACGCCGGTGTGGGCATAAGTGGCGTCGAAAATCAGTCCAGCGACAAAGCACCCGAAGGGAATCGGGTTGAGCAGGCCATAGATGGCGGTGGCCACCACGGAGCGACGCGGTGCGACGAGGGCGATCATGAGAGGGGTTGTCTCCATGGATGGACGGGAGGAGCTGCATCCAGAGCGGACTCACGGGTGCAGCGGTACGTTCGTCGATTCAATGTCTAGACCATGTCACGGCAGGCAACGGATAACGACGCGCGAACGCGTGGATGTCCAGCGGCTTGCTCGGATGTTTGTCCTATGCTCGATACTTGGTCCCTCAATACCCAAGGAATCCCCAGGCCCATGCAGCCATTTTTCAAGGAACTCGACTATTGCCCCACGCCGATCGGGCCGGTCAGCCTGCGCCACCGGCTCGAGCTGACGCTCAAGCGCGAGGTCTACGAGATCAAGCTGGGCGACGAGTTCCTGATGTCCAGTCTGTTCACTGCCTCAGAGGAAGCGCTGGCGCATCTGGGTGTGGATGCCCTGAAAGGCGAAGGGCTGGATGTGGTGGTCGGCGGACTCGGACTGGGCTACACCGCGCGGTCCGTGCTCGAGCACGAAAGCGTGGGTTCGCTGATCGTGGTCGAAATGCTGGTGCCGGTGATTGCGTGGCATCGCAACGGACTGCTGCCGCTGGGAGCTGGCCTGGTGGCTGACCCGCGCTGCCGTTTTGTGGAAGGCGACTTTTTCGAGCTCGCCGCGTCCGCGCAAGGCTTTGACACGGAAACCGCCGGTCGGCGTTTCGATGCGGTTCTGCTCGACATCGACCACTCACCCGAGGCCCTGCTCGACGAGCGCAGCACCAGCTTCTACCAGGCTGAAGGTTTGCGCGCCATGGCCAACCACCTCAAGCCCGGCGGCATCTTCGGTCTGTGGTCGAACGACGCGCCCGATCCTGCCTTCACCGAGCGGCTCGCCAGCGTCTTCGACCGGGCATGGGCCGAGCCGGTCACCTTCGACAACCCGCTGCAAGGCCGGCCGTTTACGCAGTCGGTCTATCTGGCGCGACGCGGTCGCTAGATGTGTGACTTCGAGCACGCTGACCGTTGCGCACGCCGCCTGATCAGCTTCTCGAGTAGTTATCGGGGGTTTAATGGCATGTCACCCTTCCCCGTCGCTGCGTGATCGATGATCTGCCGGCTTGCGTAACCGGCAGGATTCTCCGCCTCAGGATCAGCCCGCCACTACCCACGGCCATTCCATGACAACCCCTGCCAACAGCCTGGACACCACCGAGATCAACCGCCGCATGACGGGCTTCGATAAGCACACGCCCGTGTGGCTGTTCGGCTACGGCTCGCTGATCTACAAGACCGACTTCCCCTATATCGAACGACGCCCGGCCAGCATTCGCGGCTGGCAGCGACGTTTCTGGCAGGGCTCGCACGATCATCGCGGTACGCCACAGGCGCCCGGCCGCGTGGTTACCCTGATTCCGGCGGCGGAGGCCGTCTGCGTCGGCATGGCCTATCTGGTGGCGCCGGAAACCTTTGGCCCGCTGGATGTGCGCGAGAAGAACGGCTATCTGCGTCTGGCCACCGAATTCACCCTCGACGACGGCCGCCATACCGAGGGGCTGGTGTATATCGCTACCGCCGACAATGCGGCCTTCCTCGGCCCGGCCAGCGAGCGCGAGATTGCCCGGCACATCGCCGGCTCGCACGGCCCCAGTGGACCGAACCGCGATTACCTCACCGGCTTGGCCGACGCCCTGCGGACGCTGCGCGCCGACGATCCGCATGTGTTCGAGATCGAGCGTGAACTGTTCGATCTGGACGCCGACCGCGAGGACTGAACCGCCACGTGCAAAGCCAATCTCCTCCGCTGTTTGAGGAGTGCGCGCTCCAGCACCGCCCATTCCCCCGAATCGACCCCGATCGGAAGGCTATCCGGACCATCTTGCGATCGTATGGTCATGGGCATTTACGCCCGAGCATGTAAACGTTTACATTTAGCGACTACGTACCCCGGGCGCCTATCGCTGCGCGCCTCCAAGGATAGAGAATGCCCTCTCAAATGCCGCTCCGCCATCGCACCGCGCTCTGGTCCTCCGCCGCCGTCTGCATGCTCGGTTTTTCCGTGGCTCGCAGCGCGGTGGCAATGCCGTCTCCTGCGCTATCGGATGCCCGCCAGTCCGCCAGCGCGGTGCAGCCTTCCAATGTCCAGCTGGCTTCACCGGCGATCGAACAGAAAGTCGACGCGCTGCTCAAAAAGATGACGCTGGCCGAAAAGATCGGCCAGCTGATGCAGTACAACGATCAGGGATCATCGGCGCCCACCGCTGCCGACGCGGGGAGTGCGATCGCCGTCAATCCGGAAACCCGCGACCACGTCGACGCCTACGAGCTGGCGCAAAAGGGTCAGCTGGGCTCGATGCTCAACGTGATCGGTGCGGAAAAAACTCGTCGCTTCCAGGAAGCAGCGATGCATAGCCGCCTGGGCATTCCGATCCTGTTCGGTGCCGACGTGATCCACGGCTTCCGCACCATTTACCCGGTGCCGCTGGGCCTGTCCGCCTCGTGGGATCCGCAGCTGGTGCAGGACCTGTCACACATGGCCGCGGTCGAAGCCACCACCGCCGGCGTCAAATGGTTCTATTCGCCCATGGTCGACATTTCGCGCGACGCCCGCTGGGGTCGATCGACCGAGGGCGCGGGCGAGGATGCCTACCTCGGTTCGGCGATGGCGCGCGCCTATATTCGCGGCTATCAAGGCACCGACCTGTCGCAGCCCGAGAGCGTCGCCGCATCGGTCAAGCATTTTGCGGCCTACGGTGCAGCTGAGTCCGGGCGCGAGTACAACACCACCGACATGTCTGACATCCGCCTGCGCCAGGTGTATTTGCCGCCCTACAAGGCGGCAGTGGAAGCCGGCGCGGCGACCATGATGAGCTCGTTCAACGCGCTCAACGGCGTGCCCGCGACGGCCGATCCGTACCTGATGGACGAGATTTTGCGCAAGGAATGGGGCTTCGACGGCTTCGTGGTGAGCGACTACACCGCAGTGATGGAGCTGACCCACCACGGCATTGCGCTGAATGCCGCAACGGCCACCAAGAAAGCGCTCGAGGCCGGGGTCGAAGTGGACATGATGTCCCACTTCTACGACACCCAGATTCCCCCATTGCTGAAGAGCGGCAGGCTGTCGATGGCCACGGTGGACGAGGCAGTGCGCCGTGTGCTGCGGGTGAAGTTCGCGCTCGGCCTTTTCGAACAGCCGTACGCGCGAGGCACCGAGGTAACGCAGGCAGTGGCTGCGCACCGACCGCTGGCGCGCCGGGCGGCCGAGGAGTCGTTCGTGCTGCTGAAGAATGGCGGTGAAGGCAAGCCGCCAGTGTTGCCGCTGTCTTCGAACGTGAAAAAGATCGCGCTGATCGGTCCGCTGGCCGACAGCGCCGGCGAGATGCAGGGCGCCTGGGGCGGTGCACAGCACCAGCCGGACGTGATCACCTTGCGTGGCGGCTTGACGGCGCGGCTCAAAGCAACCGGCGGCCAGTTGATCTATGCGGAAGGAACCGATATTGACGGCGATTCGCAGGCCGGTTTTGCCGCCGCCAAACAGGCGGCCGAACAGGCCGACGTGGTGGTGATGGCCTTGGGTGAATCCAGCAGCATGAGTGGCGAAGCGGGCTCACGCGCGTACCTGGATCTGCCGGGAAATCAGCAGAAACTACTGGAGGCGATCACCGCGACCGGCAAGCCGGTGGTGCTGCTGGTGTTCTCCGGTCGTCCGCTGGTGCTTGACTGGGCCGCGAAGCACGTATCGGCGATCATGGCGGTATGGTTCCCTGGTACCGAGGCCGGGTCGGCGGTCGCCAGCGCGCTGTTCGGCGATGTTTCGCCCAGCGGCAAGCTGACCATGAGCTTCCCGCGCGCGGTGGGTCAGGAGCCGCTTTACTACAATGAGTTCCCCACCGGACGTCCAGCCGGCGATGCCGACCTGAGCAAGCCGCCCAGCGGCGACACGCGCTTCATCTCGCGCTATATCGACGTGCCGAACTCCGCGCTGTATCCGTTCGGTTACGGCCTGAGCTATACCACCTTTGCCTATTCGGACGTCCATCTCTCGCGCCACGCCGTGCCACTGGCCGATGCCCGTCGCACAACGGCAAGGGACCTGGTTACCGTGACCGCAACGGTCAAGAACACCGGTCAGCGCGGGGGTACCGAAGTGGCGCAGTTGTACGTGCGCAATCTCGGCGCCAGCGTGGAGCAACCGGTGCGGAGCCTGAAAGGCTTCACCCGGGTGACGCTGAGGCCGGGCGAATCAAGGCAGGTAACGTTCCAGCTCGGCTTTCCCGAACTGGCGTTCTACAACGTGAAAAGCCAGCACGTAGTCGAGCCCACGCACTACACCGTGTGGGTCGGCGGCAGCTCGCTGGCCACCAGGCAGGCGAATTTCACCATCACGCCCTGACCCTTCGCTGCCATACCACACAGAAACGGCAGTCTCGAGGCTGCCACGAATCTTTGGGTAGGGACATCAGCGGTCCGTTGGTTTTTTATACCAGGATAAGTTCGCCACTTTAAGCGGATGAAGCAGGACGCCAGCATACCTCCCGATCAACTCTGCACGGCGTGCTCAATGTGCGTTCTGCTACCGGTGTTTTCGCCGACGTGACCGTATCTAGCGCCAGAATGGACCACGCCCGCACAAGCCAAGAGAACAGTGGCCGACCTCTCTCAAAGCGAAATTCCAGCCGTCGCGCACAGGGCGGACCTCGATGGCGCAAAGCACGGCCGAACCAGTGACCGGGAGGAAGCGAAGATCCAGCGCACCGTCGGTGACTTTCACCACAAAG
>JALYXN010000311.1 GCA_030947085.1 Pseudomonadota bacterium
CTCCAAGTTTGCCGTTGAGGCGCAGCTGATCGATGCCCGCCATCGCCTGATCGAGTTTTTTCTGCTCGTCTCCTTCGGCCATCGGCGGAGCACCCGGCGCCTCGGTCAGCGCCGCGAGTGGCGGCCCTACCAGTTGCGTCAGAGCAAAATAGGGATCGTCCTGCATCCCCGCACGTGCCAGCAATTTGCCCGGCAGCAGCCACGCCGCCGTGTCCAGGTGCACCGGTGCGGTAGGGTGCTGCGGATCGACCAACAACCAGATGCCGGCCTGACTCAGCATGTCGCCGCCATCGACGAAGCCGGTGATCTGGTACGTGTTGCTGAGGGCCGGCAGGTGATCGCCGTAAAACAGTACCAGGCTCGGCCGCTTCCGCTGCGCCAGCATCTTCACCATTCGGCCCAGCTCCGCGTCGGCATGACCGATGTGATAGAGGTAAGTTTGTAGCTCCAGCTTGTTGCGTCCGGTGATGCCGGCAGGCACGGGAATGGCATCGCGCTCCGCGACGTGGGTCGGCTCCACATCGTAGGGGCCGTGGCCTTCGATGCTGATCGCGAAGATGAACTGGGGCGGCCCGCTGTCCTTCAGCTGGGTCATGATCTCGTCGGTCATCGCGCTATCGGCCATGTACTTGCCGTCATTCGGCGCGCTCGGCGGAAACGATGATCTTGAGACAAAGCGGTCGAACCCGACTGCCTTGAACGCGGTGGTGCGATTCCAGAAGGCGGGGTCGTTGCCGTGCAGGGCGGTGGTGGTGTAGCCGTGGGCCTCCAGCGCACGCACCAGGCTCGGCAGGGACTTGTGGCTCATCTGCAGATAGGGGAACTGCAGGTTGTCGAAGTAGCGCAGTGACAAGCCGGTGAGCACTTCGAACTCGGTGCGGATGGTGCCGCCGCCGAACGTCGGCACATGCAGCTTGCCGCTGCTGCCGGTGGCGGCCAGCCGGCTCAGGTTCGGGATGAAATTGCTGTTTTCGTAGCCCTTCATGATGGCCGGATCAAACAGCGACTCGCTTTGCACCACTACGATATCGGGCAGCTCGCCTGAGGGCATCGGCGTCTGCATGGCCTGCAGCAACGCTGGCGTGGAGGTTTGCACCAAGTGCTCGGCAGCGTCCCGGTCAGGTTTGTGTGCCTTGCGTCCGTATTGCAGGTGAAACATCATCAGCGAACTGACCAGACCGGAATGGGTGGCGGTGGAAATGGACGACCACGGCTCCAGCCAGAGCACCCGGCCGTTGTAGATTCTGGCCCACGCGGTGACTCCAACCAGCATGCTGAACAGCGCCACTGCCATGACCGTTCCCGTCAGCAGTCGTTTGCCCCGCGTGCGACGCGCAAACAACGGCGGCTCCAGCCGCCACGCCACGATCACCAGCGCTATCGCCGCGAGCAAGCCGAGATAGGGCCAGGGACTGTGCGGCAGATAGCCCGCCAGCAGATGCAGACCGCCGTTTTTCAACTGACCAACCATGCGGAAATCATCGGGCAACAACGGCGTGCCCAGATTCGCAAACTTCAGCTTGTTGACCACGTAGAGCAGCGCCTGCAGCAGAAACGCCAGTCCGAACGAAAACAGGACGCGTCGGCTGAGTGCAAGCAAAATACCCGCCACCAGGAGACCCGGCAGCGCATTGGCCAGAGGGAAACGCGGCTGGTCCAGCATGCGTAGCGGCATCACTCCCACGCCGCCGTCGACCAGGCCAGTAATCACTACGAAGGCAAGCGCGATCAGTAGCACCAGTGCGACGCGCACCATCACGGCATGCCGGGACCCGGACCGATGGGTGAAATTCAGGGGCATGGCCGTCCTGCAATTGCTTTCATGAAATGGACACCTGAATGTAGTCAGTGGGAGATGAACGGCGAGTACGCGCCGAGCGTGACAGTTTCGAGCCTTCGCACCGGTTGTTCAATGTCCGGGTACCGTGGCGACGATCGACCGGACAAGTCGGCAGCCAGGCTGCACTGCGGCACAATGAACGCATGACCCAGAAAGAATCTGCCCCGCTGCGCGCGCTGATCGATGACCGCTACGGCGAGCTTGTACTGCGTTGCCGTAAGGCGGGTGTGCCGTTGCACGATGACGCGGGGGTGGCCGAACGGATCCGACGCACCTTGCTGGCCAGTGATTTCGCCTTTGACGTGTGGTGCCGCCAACCTGAGCTGCTGTCGCCGCAGGGACTGGACCGCCTGCGCTCGGGCAACGATGCCTCAGCCCGCATCGATGCGCTGACGTTGTCCGAAGACGAGGCGCAGTGCATGGCCACGTTGCGTCGATTCCGCCATGCCGAGGCGCTGCGGCTGGTCTTTCGTGACGTCAACGGGCTGGATGATCTGCCGCAAACGCTTTCGGCGACGAGTGTGCTTTACGAGGTGCTGCTGGTCGCTGCGCTGGCGTGGTCGGAGCGGGCGCTGTCCCCGCGTTTCGGTTACAGCCGGGATTCGGACGGCCAACTGCAGCGCCTGCTGGTGATCGGTTTCGGCAAACTCGGCGGTAGCGAGCTCAACTTCTCCTCCGACATCGATCTGGTGTTCGCCTATCCTCAGGCCGGCGAGACCGATGGTGCCCGCCCGCTGGACAATAGCGAGTACTTCGTGCGCCTGGGTCGTCAGCTGGTGCGACTGTTGGGCGAGACCACCATGGACGGGATCTGCGCGCGCGTGGACATGCGCCTGCGCCCATTTGGCAAGGCCGGCCGGCTGGCGTTGTCGTTTGCCGCAATGGAGCAGTACTACCAGAACGAGGGACGCAACTGGGAGCGCTATGCCTGGATCAAGGCGCGCCCGGTCACCGGCGATCGAGGCGCAGCCAAGCAGCTGCTGGAAATGCTGCGGCCTTTTGTCTACCGAAAATATCTCGACTACACCGCGTTTGCCGGATTGCGCGAGATGAAGGCGTTGATCGACGCCGAGGTGGCGCGCAAGGACCTGGCGAACAATCTCAAGCTCGGCCCCGGCGGCATTCGCGAGATCGAGTTCATCGTGCAACTGGCGCAGATGATTCGCGGCGGACGCGAGCCATCACTGCGCGTGCGCGGGCTGCTGCCGGCGTTGACCGCCTGCGAGGAGCGCGGCCATATCGACGCCAAGCGCGCGAAGATGTTGCGCGAGGCCTATGTTTTGCTGCGCCGGGTGGAGAATCACGTGCAGATGTTGCGTGACGCGCAGACCCATGACATTCCCGATACCGAACTGGGTCGGGAACGCCTCGCGCTGAGCCTGGATTATCCCGACTGGGACCGTTTGAACGAGGCGCTGGCGCGCCATCGCGCGATCGTCAGCGAGGAGTTTGCTGCCGTGCTGATGCCGCAGGGCGGCGGCACCGCCAGTGCGCCCGTAGCGGACCAGGAGCTGTGGCAGCACGCGTGTGACGAAACGCTCGATGCGAAGGTATTGGAAGCCTCCGGTTTCGTGCCCGGTGCAGAACTGGCCGACGTACTGCTGAAGCTGCCGCAGGCCTCGCAGGTGCGTGCCATGTCGACCCGATCCCGCGAACGACTCGATCGCCTGATGCCGCAATTGTTCAGCGCCGCCCGGGAGGCGGATGCGCCGGTGACCAGCTTGCTGCGTCTGAGCCGGCTGATGCAGGCAGTTGCGCGGCGGTCCTCTTATCTCGCCTTGCTGGACGAACAGCCTGGTGCGCGTCGTCGGCTGGTGCGGTTGTTCGGCGAAAGTGCGTTTCTGGCTGAACGCGTCATTGCCCAGCCGCTGCTGCTGGATGACGTGCTCGACCCGCGCATCGATCAATTGCCGTTCCGGCGCGCGGACATTGCCGCCGAAATCGCCCGTGTCCTCGGCACGCTGGAGGAGCGCGAGGCGGAAGCGGAGCTTGACCGGATCAACGAATTCAAGTCGTCGACGGCGTTCCGGCTGGGATTGGCCTTCAGCGACGGGCGCGTCGACGCCGTGGCCACGTCACGCCGGCTGGCCGCGCTGGCCGAATCGGTGGTGGGGGCGGTGCTGGCGCTGGCCGAACGCGAACTGATCGCCAATCACGGACGGCTTGCCGGCGAAGGTTCGGGTTTCGCGGTGCTCGGCTACGGCAGCCTCGGTGGACAGGAGCTCGGGTTTGCCTCCGATCTGGATCTGGTTTTCGTGTATGACGGCCGTCGCGCGCCGTTGATGAGCGATGGCAAGCGTCCGGTAGAAGGCTTCCGCTGGTATCAGCGCCTGGCGCAGCGCGTGATGAACTGGCTGACCGTCTTGACCCGCGCCGGGCGGCTGTACGAGGTCGATACGCGATTGCGCCCCGATGGTTCGAAGGGTCTGCTGGTCAGCAGCATCGATGCCTTCGTGGCGTATCAGAAGGGCCGTGCCTGGACCTGGGAGCATCAGGCGCTATTGCGTGCGCGCCCGATCGCCGGCGATGCGGCGATGAAAAAAGAGCTGGGCGTTATTCGTCGCGATATTCTCGCGGTGCGCCGGGATCCCGTGGTGGTGCTGGCAGAAGTCAGCAGCATGCGAAAACGCTGGCGGGCGCAGCGCGATCGCTCCAACCGGCAGCAGATCGATCTCAAGCAGGGCGTCGGTGCGCTGCTGGATATCGAGTTTTCGCTGCAAGGCCTGGTGCTGGCTCACGCGGCGAAACACCCGGCCTTGCTCGGCGTCACTGCCAACGCCGGATTGATCGAGGCCTGCCAGGCGACCGGCTTGCTCGACGCGGCACAGGCGCTGACCCTGACCGAGGCGCATGCGGATCTGTTGCAGCGTGCCCTTGGTTGCACGCTCGACCTTCGATCGCGGATCGCCTTGCGCGAGAAAGGCCTGGAGCGCGTGTGCGCGGGCGTCAACGACGTCACTCAGGCGCTGGGTTTCGAATTCGACTGAGCCGGCCGGTCAGCGTCGGCGAGTTCGCGCGACGCCCCTTGTGCCAGGATCCGCTGACGCACGATGGCGGCCAGATTGCACGTTTCGCGCAGCGGCGCCTGCGGGCGTGGCGGCGCCTCATCGGCCAGATCGCTCAGCCGGCCAGACGCGCGCAGGGCGTGATGAAAGCGCCGGATTTTTGCCGGCAGCGGTGCGCCGACCAGGGTCTGCACCGGACAACCCACAGCGCACGCTTCGCTCAACATGTTGACCGAATCGGGTGTGACCACCAGGCGATCGGCCCAGCCCAGCACGGCCGGATACGGATTGCTGCCGTCCTCGGGACCGGCCCAGACTATCCCCGGCAGATCCTTGAAGGCCTCGCGAAAAATGCGAATCACTGCGGGCGGGGTCCGCCGCGATGCAAGCACCATCAGGCTGCCGCCGTCGCGGCGCTGGTTCGCAAGCAGGCGATGGGTCAGTTGGCGTGCATAAGCGCTGTCGAAAGGCACGCCCTGGCGCGGTCCGCCGAGCAGGACACCTACGCGCGGTGGCGGCAACGCGGCGAAGTGGGGACACGACTGGCGACCATCGGCCAGCCACGCCTCGTCGATGGTGTTCAATGAGCCCAGCGGAGTCAGTACGTTCGGGCCTTCGACCCGGTCGTGTCGTGGCGCGATCACGGTGTCCCAGTGCGCAGTGGCGATCCGTGGGTCGAGGATTTGTACCGTGTGGCAACGTCCCTCCGAAAGGCGTCTCAGCATGCGCGTAAAAAGCGCCGCCGAGCGCCCGCAGCCGATGGCGACCTCCGGCCATGGCGGCGAAAGCAGGACGCGATGTTTCCGGTGCAATGCGTGCGCGCCACCCAGGATCAGGCGTGGGGCAAACCAGGACCACGGCGCACGCGGTTGCAGGATCAAGTGGCGTATCGGCATCTGCAGATATTCGGCCAGCGCCAGTGCCTGGCGCTGATTGCCGGCTGCCGCGTCGGTGAAGACCCAGCACTCCCCAGGCAGGGTCACCATGAGGGCAAGCGAGGCGGCATTGTTTCCCAAATGAGCACAGTACGTTCCTTATTGCCCTGATCTGTTCGCAAGCAACCGCTATACACTCACACGCCATGGCGCCACGTCGGCGCGTCCATCATCAAAGGATACTCATGAACGAGATGCTTTCCGAAGTCAGCTTCGATCAATTGTTCCGTACGGCGCGCACATTCAATGCGTGGCTGCCTAAAGAAGTAAGCGACGAGCAACTGCATCAGCTGTATGACCTGGCCAAGTTCGGCCCTACCAGCGCCAACGCCTCGCCGATGCGCGTGGTCTTCGTGAAGTCGGCCGAGGGCAAGGCGAAGCTGGAGCCGTTCCTGTCCGAAGGCAACCACGACAAGACCATGGCGGCGCCGGTGGTGGCCATCATCGCCACAAATCACGAGTTTTACGAGCAGCTGCCTAGGTTGTTTCCGCATGCCGATGCACGTAGCTGGTTCGCAGGCAATCAACCACTGATCGATACCACTGCCTTTCGCAATAGCACCCTGCAGGGCGCCTATGTCCTGATGGCGGCGCGCGCAATCGGACTGGACTGCGGTCCGATGTCCGGTTTCGACAATGCCGGGGTGGACGAGGCGTTCTTTGCCGGTACCGCCGTGAAATCGAATTTCCTGATCAACATCGGCTACGGCGACGCCGGTCGC
>JALYXN010000342.1 GCA_030947085.1 Pseudomonadota bacterium
GGTTACATCGCGTTGGGTTTTTTCGTCGCGCGACAGATGATCTGGGTCGGCGTGATCGTGCTGACCCTGTACCTGCTGATCCATCTGCTGCAGGATCTTTTTCATACCCTGCTGTCGCCGGACAGCCCCCGCGGCAAGCACCTGCAAACGGCGTTCGACCTGACTCCGAACACGCTCAACCAGGCCACGGTCGTGCTTTCCGGCGTGTCCCGGTTGGCGCTGATGCTGTTTGCCGTGATCGCGGTGCTGGCGCCCTTCAATGCCGGTCCGCGTGAATTGATGTCCAGCGCATCACGCCTTTTCGGCGGTGTCCAGCTCGGCAGCCTGCCGATTGATCCGACCAGCATTGCCGACGGCCTGCTGGTGCTGGTGATCGGCTGGCTGGCCTTGCATACGCTCAAGCGCTGGCTGACCGAGCAATTGCTGCCGAACACCTCGATGGCACCGGGCATGCGCGACTCGGTCATTACCCTGGTTGGCTACGTCGGCGGATTGCTGGTATTTGTGTTGACGCTGGCCTCGTTGCATGTCGACCTCAAAAGCATCACCTGGATCGTCAGCGCCCTGTCCGTCGGTATCGGCTTCGGTCTGCAGGCGATCGTCTCGAACTTCATTTCCGGGCTGATCCTGCTGGCCGAGCGACCCGTGAAAGCCGGTGACTGGATCAGCATTGACAACGGCGCGGTCGAAGGTGACGTACTGCGTATCAACGTGCGCGCCACCGAAATTCTGCAATGGGACCGCTCCACGGTGATCGTGCCCAACTCGCAGCTGATCACCCAGAACGTGCGCAACGTGACCACCACGCGGGCGCTGGGAAGGGTCCATTTCAGCTTGCCGATGCCGCTGGATACCGATGCCGGTCGCGCCCGTGAAATCATGCTGACGGCACTGCGAGAGCATCCCTCGATCCTGGCTGATCCGGAGCCCTTCGTGCGGCTGGAAAGCATTACCGCCAATTGCATGACGTTCAATGCCTACGCCTACACCGGCAATCCGCGTGACATCTTCGGGATCAAGAGCGATCTGCAATTCAGCGTGCTCGAGCAACTGCGGGCGCAGAAATTGCGGCTGATCCGCCCGCAGGATATGCGCATGTACAACGTCCCGCCCGCTGAACCGCCGGCAGAGGACGAACCACGGGGCGGCTAAACGGCTTTTGACCAAGGAGACGTGTCATGTCATCGAACCACGGCAGCACCATGATTCCCTGTTTGCGATACCGCGACGCGCGTGCCGCCATCGACTGGCTGTGCGATGCGTTCGGATTCAGCCGCCATGCCGTCCATGAAAATGAAGACGGCAGCGTCGAGCATGCGCAGCTGACGTATGGCAACGGCATGGTGATGCTCGGCGAGGTGCGCGACAACGCGTTTGGCCAGCACATCGCGCAGCCTGACGAGATAGGCGGCCGCGAAACGCAATGCGCCTGCGTCACGGTGACCGACTGCAAGGCCCATTACAACAAAGCCGTCGCCGCCGGTGCCATCATCGTGGACGACTACGCCGAGATGGACTACGGCGGCGCCGGTTACAGCTGTCGCGACCCGGAAGGGCATCTGTGGTATTTCGGCAGCTATGACCCATGGCAGGCCGACTGACGGCAGCCTGCCACGGCGCGGTGGTCAGGGAGTCGCGGCAGTCGGCTTTAACGTCGAATCCGGTCGAGCGGACCGGTACATCTGCCAGGCAATGTCGCGCAGCAGGAAGTCACGATCGTCGCCCTTGGCGTACAGATCGAAGTGGGTCTTGCCGGGAATGAAGCGGAAATCCGATTTCGCCCCTAGACCATCGAGTACGGCCTTGAGCTTGTGTGCGGCACCGTCCAGAAAAAACGTGTCGGCCGTGCCCACGTAGAGATGAATCTTGCCGTCAAGGTCGGGTTTGAGCGTCGACCAGTGCGACTTCACCAGGTTGGCGATGTCGTAGTGGTCATGCCAGTAAGCGGCCACCGCCGGATCGACGTCACCGGTGTCGCGATCGAACAGTTCCTGCGGACGACCATCCTCGCCACGCGGTGAGAACACCCACTCGAATGAGGCCATCTGACCGCCGTAGGGGCCGAGCACGCGTTCCATCTGGGCGAAGCTCTTGAACGTGGCCAGCACCTTGCCCTTGTCGCGCATCAGCGGGTACAGCGAACCGTCCGGGCGATGGTAGACGTTGGCGTTGGCGGCATAGATATCCGGGCCGGTGAAGTCATGGAAATCGCTCGGATCGGGCGAGGTAGACCAGGTGCCGCCGAATACCTTCGGATAACGCGTCTGCAGCCACAGCGTGGCCCAGCCACCGGACGAATGGCCGTTGAGGAAGCGGCCGCTGGCCTTCCCGTCCATCCGATACGTAGTTTCCAGCTCGGGAATCAGCTCGGTGGTCAACGCGTGACCCCACGGACCGTTGTTGACCGAGTCGGCGAATTCATGGGTTCCAGTGGCACTGGACTCGTCCAGGAACACCCAGATCATGGGTGGCATCGTGCCGTGCTTCATGCCCTCGAAAACGCCGGTTGCCGGATGCAGCAGATCGCGCAGGTTGCCGGTGTAGCCGTGGGTGTAATAAACCACCGGATAGCGTCTGTTGGCCTTCGGGTCGTAGCCCGGCGGCGTCAGCACCCATCCCTTCATGTGGATCGGTCGACCCCAGAATGCACTCAGCGACGGGCTGACAAAATCGATCGCGTGAGTCACTTGCTTCATCGCTGGCATATCCGCCTTTGCCAAGGCCACCATCGCGGCGGATGCACCCTTGCGCACGGTCCACATGTCACCTTCTGCGGGCACCGTGCTTACCAGCGTGATGGTTGGCAGCCGGGTGGCGGGCAGCTTGACCTCGAACACCTGACTGATCACGTCGCCCGCGCCGCGGCCGCCGTAGTTGTAATCGTGGTTGACGTCGAGCACCGCCTGCATCAGGTAGTCGCCCGCAGGCAGCTTGGAGAAGCCGCTGGGATACGCCACTTCATCGGCATTGAACGGCTGATCCTGACCTGGCGTGAGATGCGTGATCTCTCGCGCTGCCACGGCGCCCGTCTCCCTGGAGAAGGGGCTGAACTCCACTTCGTCGACCTTGCCATCCTTGGCCTCGGCCCGAGCCGCCTTGGCGTCCACCGCAAACAGCAGCAACCGGCCGGAAACGGTCTTGGCTTGCGCTGTGGCCAGCTCTACCCGAAAGGTATCGCTGCC
>JALYXN010000353.1 GCA_030947085.1 Pseudomonadota bacterium
TTTGGCCGATTTTTGCCAGACGCATTACGTGATTCACGCCGAAGCGGCTTCTCTTTTCTTCGCCCTGCTATCTCGCCTGCCAAGTGGCCCGCCATGACTACGCGATTCACCTGCGATTTTTCCAGCACGTCAGAAACCATGCCCCACTTCTGGGAGTACTGCGTCGGTAGCGGGCATGCCACGCTGGCGCTGCGGGCCGACTGGCAAACGCAGCTGAAACAGTGCCGCGAGGACTTGGGCTTTCGCCATGTCCGCTTTCACGGCCTGCTCGACGACGACATGAATACCGTCATCGACCAGAGCGACGAGCTGATCTATTCGTTTCACAACGCCGACCAGATCTACGATTTCCTGCGCTCGATCCAGATGCGCCCCATTGTCGAACTGAGCTTCATGCCAACGGCCCTTGCGTCCGGCAAGCAGACCACGTTCCATTACAAGGCCAATGTCACGCCACCGGCCGATTACGGCAAATGGGCGACCCTGGTGTCCAAGGCGGCCAGCCACTGGATTGATCGGTATGGTGCTAACGAGGTGGCACTGTGGCCGATGGAAGTGTGGAACGAGCCCAACATGGACAGCTTCTGGACCGGTAGCCAGGAGGACTACTTTCACCTGTTCGAAGTGACCTACAAGGCGCTCAAGCACGTGCACCCAAGTCTGACCGTAGGTGGGCCAGTAACGGCAAAGAACGCGTGGATCGATGAGTTCATCGAATATTGCAAAAAGGCGGGGGTGCCGCCGGACTTCATCAGCACGCATACCTATCCCACGGACGCGCGCGGCAGTCCCGGCGACGACACCAAGCAATCCCTGTCCGAGAGCAAGCTGGGCATCTTGCGTGAACATGCGCAGACGGTGCGTGAGCAGGTGGGCCAGCGGCCGCTTTATTACACCGAATGGTCCACCTCCTCCAATCCGCGCGACGAACTGCACGACGACCCGTACGCAGCGGCATACGTCGTGCAGGCGATGCTGAACATGGGCAGCCTGGTCGACGCTTACAGCTACTGGACGTTCTCGGATATTTTCGAGGAAAACTACTTTCCGTCCAAACCCTTTCAGGGCGGCTTCGGCCTGATGAATATCCACGGTATTCCCAAACCGGCCTATCGTGGCTATGAGCTGCTGCATCGGTTGGGGGAAGAAAAGTTGGTCGTCAAAGGCCAGCACGACACCGTGCAGGTGTGGGTGGTGCGAGGCGAACATTCGGCGACTGCCGTTATTGTCAACCTGGCGTTACCGCTGCATTCGGTCGAGGCGGAATCGGTCAATCTGGAGTTTTTCAATCTCCCCGAGGTTGCCGACGCCAAGGTTTTTCGCATCGATGCGACGCACGCCAATGCCAAGGCGACCTGGAAGATGCAAGGCGAGCCGCGCTATCCCGACCCCGACGAGGTGGAAGCGATGATCGCGGCGTCGCAAATGAAACCGGAGCAGGTCGAACTGACGGCTTCCGGCAAATCGGCCGAACTGGAAATCACCGTGCAACCACAGTCGGTGACCGCCATCCAATTGCAGTTCGCCATACCGGTAGAAAGCTCCGGTGCACCGGCGCGAACTACCTTGGCCGCGCCGCACGAATTCAGCCCAAAGGATCAGAAACTCCTGGACCAGCTGCAGGCTGGAGCGTTCCGCTACTTCACCGAGAACACCAACCCCGAAAACGGGCTGGTCGCCGACAATACCAAGCCCGGGGCGGCCGCCAGCATCTCCGCTACCGGCTTCGCCCTGTCGTGTTACCCGGTCGCCGTGGAGCGCGGTTGGCTGGGGCGCGAGCAGGCAGCGGACATCACCTTGAAGACGCTGCAGTTTTTCGCCAACAGTCGCCAGGGCAGCGATGCCAGCGCAACCGGGCACAAAGGCTTCTACTACCACTTCCTCGACATGGAGAATGGGCAGCGGGCCGAGACCTGCGAGCTTTCCACCATTGATACAGCGATGCTGTTTGCCGGCATCAACGTGGCCAGCTCCTACTTCGACCGCGAAAGCAGCGTGGAGAAAGAGATCCGTTCGCTGGCCAGGGATTTGCCGGAGCGCGCCGTCTGGACCTGGACGCTGGACGAGAACGGCGAGATCAACCAGTCATGGAAGCCAGACACGGGTTTCAAAAAGGCCGACTGGGAGGGCTATACCGAAGCGCTGGTCATGTACGTCTTCGGCGCTGCCTCGACCTCGCACCCGATGCCGCGCAAAGCCTACGAGAAAGAAGCCCAGCGCTATAAATGGCATCACAACGCCGGCCTGGACTGGATCCACGCCACCCCGCTGTTCATTCACCTGTTCCCGCAGGCCTGGGTCGACCTCCGCGGGCTGCATGATGGCTACGTCAGCAAGCACGCCGACATCGATTACTTCGAAAATACCCGTCGCGCGATTACCGTGCAGCGCGAATACGCGCGGCTCAATCCCAACAATTATCGCGGTTACAGCGAGAACATCTGGGGACTTTCGGCGTGTGCCGGCCCTGCTGGCGAGCTGACCCTGCGCAACGGTCAGGCGATGCAGTTCGAGGGCTACGCCGCGCGCGGGGTGACCGCCGGGCCGGACGACGGCACGCTGGTGCCGTGGGCAGCGGCTGCCTGCATGGCCCATGCGCCCGAGCAGGCGCTGGCAGGCGTGCGCGCCTTGCTCAAGACTTATCCCGATGCGTTGAGCAATGACCAGTTTGTGGGAGCCATCAACCCGTCCCTGCCTGGAGCAACGGACGCTGGTTGGGTGGCTCCAGCCTGTTTCGGCATCGATCAGGGGCTGCTGGTGATGATGATCGAAAACGCGCGCACGGGGTTGATCTGGGAGCTGACCCGAAACTCCGCCGTATTTCAAGAGGGTTTGAAACGGCTCGGTTTCAGTGGCGGCTGGCTCGGCTAGTGGCTCAAATCGCCGGGAAGAGAACGGGCATTTTCGCCGCGCCGATCAAGGATCAGGAACATGACGTGGTAAGTAACCGTAGCGCATGCCATTCACCGGCCGATCCGGCGGTACCGGATGCCGCAAGCCCTGCACAGCTTGGGCGGGGGCAAATCCTGCGGCGCTCGGCCAGCGCAGCGGCTCGAAGAATGCAACGGCCAGGCTGCCTGATCGCGTTGTTCGCTCTCGTGCTACTGCTGGCGGCCTGCGCTGGCGACAGCCACCTCACCTTTCTCGATCCGCAGGGACCGATTGCCCGTCAGCAGCGCTGGCATTTTTTCTGGGTGCTTGCGGTGATGGCCGTGCTGGTGGCCGGGCCGATTTTTCTGCTGTTGCCGTTTTTCGCTTGGCGCTATCGGTACGGCAACAAGACATCGAAGTACGCGCCCCGGTGGAAATACATGGGACTGCTGGAGATCATGTCCTGGGGTGGCCCGGTCATCATAGTGATCATTCTGGCGTACTTCGTCTGGCAAGATTCGCACAAGCTGGATCCCTACAAGCCGCTGGTGTCGAGCCAGCCACCGCTGCGCGTGCAGGTGATCGGCTATGACTGGAAGTGGCTGTTTATCTATCCCGATCAGGGCATCGCCAGTATCGGCGTGCTGGCGATGCCGGTCGGGCGCCCGGTGGCGCTGCAGCTCACGTCGGCCACCGTTATGCAATCGCTGTTCGTGCCTGCACTGGGTAGCCAGATCTACGCCATGGGCGGGATGATCACTCAGTTGAATCTCGAGGCGAGCCAGCCGGGCAACTCCATGGGTGAAAACACCATGTACAACGGCAGTGGCTTTCATCAGCAGACGTTTGTGGCGCAAGCCATGACGGCTCGGGATTTCGAGGCCTGGGTGGCAACAGCACACGCCCGCGGCCTGCCGATGGATGCGCACGTCTTGGATATCGTGGCGCGACGCAGTACCCGTGCCGAGCTGATCAAGGCGCTTCCCCGTTCGGCCTCGATCGACGGAAAGGTCTATTTTACCGGCGTGGGCAAGTCCCTTTTTGCGAACGTTGTCGAGGCGACCATGGACGGCAAGCCGACGTTACCTGCAGCGGCTTTTGCTTTGAACCTCTCGACTACAGCGGCCACCCCGCCTGCCGACCCGGCCAGAACGGAGCGCAAGCCATGACGTTCGGCGTGATTTTCGAGCATCCGCTGGGACGGCTGCAATGGTCATCGCTGCCGTTCTGGGAAATGCTGCAGCATCCGACCAAGAGCACCATCATCAACGGGATCATCGCCACCGGCGCGGCCTCGGCAGTGGTGTTCGGTGCGATCGCCCTGGTCGTCCTGTTGACTCGCTTCAAGCTCTGGCGACCACTGTGGTCGGACTGGATGACCAGCCCGGATCACAAGAAGATCGGCATCATGTATGTCGTCATCGCTTTTGTGATGCTGGCGCGGGCATTGATCGAGGCAATGCTGATGCGTACGCAGCAGGCGGTTGGCCTGGGCGGCGGCTTTTTGTCGCCCGATCACTTCGCTCAGCTGTTCAGTACCCACGGAACGATCATGATCTTTTTCATGGCGATGCCGTTTCTCACCGGCATGATCAACTACGTGATGCCGATGCAGATCGGCGCGCGCGATGTCTCGTTTCCCGTGCTCAATTCGATCAGTCTGGGCCTGACCGCGGCCGGGGCCGCGCTGGTCATGGTGTCGCTGGTCATCGGCAA
>JALYXN010000357.1 GCA_030947085.1 Pseudomonadota bacterium
TCCGATCCGACCTCGTCCTGGCAGGTGCGCAGCAAGGGCAAGTCGATGAAGGCGTTGATGGGATCACTCAGCAGCTACGCGGGCGATCACGTCGAGCTGTCTGACGGCGGTGATGATTTTGCCTCCACGGTCGGCGTCGGCGCCGTGGTGTCATCGAAGTTCACCTGGCCAAGGGATACCACGCACCCGACCGATGTGCTGCCCCCGGGCGGCTTCGTGCTTACCCCGGAGAAGGAAGCGCTATGGCGCAAGTGGGTGGCGCTCTACAAACAGCACATGCTGCCCAAGGGCGAGTACATGGGTTCCCTGTACGACATTGGTTTCGACAAACCCGAGACGCACGCAATCGCCAAGGATGGTGCGATGTATTACGCGTTCTACGCCGATAGCTTCAAGGGATCCGTGCCGTTGCGCGGCTTGGACGCCGGCCGCTATCGCGTACGCGACCTGTTCAACGAGACCGACCTTGGTGAGCTCGACGCAGGCAACGCGACGCTGCAGGTAGCATTCAAGGGCTTCATGCTGTTGCAGGCCAGTCCGCTGACGGCAGCCGCATGAGCGGTTCGGTGATCGATCCCGCGCCCTCATCCTCTTCGCCGCGGCGCACGTGGCTGGTCTTTGCACTCACCACGGTCGCACTGTGGGGCGTGTGGGGCGCATTGTCTCCGCTGTCGTCGCAGCATGGATTCCCCGACACGCTGGTGTACTGCGTGTGGTCGTTGACCATGATTCCTCCGGCGGTCTACATCCTGTGGCGGCGCGGCTGGGCGCTTGAGCATTCGCCACGGGCAGTGATCTACGGCATGACCATCGGCCTGCTGGGTGCTGGCGGGCAGATGCTGCTGTTCCACACGTTGACGATCGGACCGGCGTATTTCGTGTTTCCGATCATCTCGCTGTCGCCGGTGGTCACCATCGCGCTGTCGTTTCTTTTCCTGCGCGAACGCACCGGCCGCCTGGGCACCCTGGGCATCGTGCTGGCGCTGGTGGCACTGCCGATGCTGGACCTGTCGTTGGGGCACAGCGCCGATGGTGGCTTGGGCTGGTTCCTGCAATCGCTGCTGATCATGCTGGCCTGGGGCCTGCAGGCGTACTTCATGCGACTGGCCAACGACACGGTGCGGGCGGAAAGCATTTTCTTCTATATGACGTTGTCGGCTTTGCTGCTGGTACCAGTGGCGCTGGCCATGACTGACTGGACGCAGCCGATCAATACCGGCATCGACGGACCCTGGATGACTGCTGCGATCCAGCTGCTCAATGCCATCGGCGCACTGACATTGGTGTACGCCTTCCGCTATGGCAAGGCGATCGTGGTGGCGCCGTTGACCAATGCCGGCGCACCGCTGATCACGGCGGTGTTGGCCTTGATCTTCGCCAGCGTTGTGCCCGGTCCGCTGAAAATACTGGGCCTGGTGCTTGCACTCGTCGCCTCGCTGTTGCTGGTGTCCGAACCGGAACCCGAATCCGCCACCGACGTCAATGCGCCTTCCGCCTCATCCTGACTGGAGCCCGTTTGCATGGAAGTTATGCTGGACCTCATCGCGCGGCATAAGCAGGGACACGCCAGCGGCGTGACCTCGATCTGCTCGGCGCACCCGATCGTCATCGAAGCCGGCTTGCGCCACGCCAAGCGCACGGGGCAGGATTTCGTGCTGTTCGAAGCGACCTGCAACCAGGTCAACCAGGACGGTGGCTACACCGGTATGACGCCGGCCGACTTTGTCGCCTTCGTCCACGACATCGCTGATCGGGTGGATTTCGACCACGCAAAAATTGCGCTGGGTGGTGATCACCTGGGACCCAACCCGTGGACGACGCTGAACGCGGCCGCGGCGATGGACAAGGCCGAGGTGATGGTGCAGGCCTACGTCACCGCAGGCTTTCGCAAGATCCATCTGGACTGCTCGATGGCCTGCAGCGGTGATGCCGAACCGCTGCCCGAAGCGGAAATCGTACGACGCGCCGTGCGCCTGTGCCAGGCAGCCGAAGCCGTTCACGCTCAGGTCGGTGGTGAAGCACCGGTCTATGTGATCGGTACTGAAGTGCCAGTGCCCGGCGGTGCTACCGAATCCATCGACGGCCTCGCCGTCACAACAGCGGCAGCGGCCAAGGCCACGATTGAAGCGCATCGACAGGCGTTTATTGCGGCGGGACTGGAATCTGCCT
>JALYXN010000374.1 GCA_030947085.1 Pseudomonadota bacterium
GAGCGCGCCGGCCAGCAACACGGCGACGCTGCGATGGCGAGATGGCGAGTGCAGCAGGCAGCGGAAGTGGCGCATCATGCTCAACGAAAGAACCCCTGAAATGCTGCCGATCCCTGGCTATGCCCCCGTTGAGAGTTTACCGAAGGTACTCGTACGATGTGTAACAACCCTGCCGATTACGCCGTTGCCCCAGCGCCCGATGCATCAAAGTCCATTGATGCGGCGCGAGGCCACCACGGCTTCAACCCGGTTGCGTACGTTCAGGGCACGGAAGATCGCGGCCAGGTGGATTTTGACGGTGCCTTCGCTGATGCCCAGGTCGCGGGCGATCACTTTGTTTGGCTTGCCCAGGGATAGCAGGCGCAGTACGTCAATCTGACGCTCGGTCAGTAATTTTCGCAGCCGCTCTTCGAGTGTGGCCGCGTTGCCGGTGCGACTGCCGACATGGCCTGTGGGCACGCCCGAGCCTTCCAGCAGCATCATCGGTGGCACATAGACGCCACCGGACAGCACCAGCCGTACCGCGGAAAGCATCACCTCGGGCGAATAGGCCTTGGGTATGAAGCCTTGGGCGCCGAGGCTCAGCAGTTCGCGCATCAGGGTAGAGTCCTCCGCGCCCGACAGCACCAGCACGGGCACGCCGGGAAGGTGGGCCATGGTTTCCACCAGATGCTCGCTGCCCTGACTGCCGGGCATGGTCAGGTCGATCAAGGCAAGCGTGGGCGCCGGTTCGTCGCGGATGACGCGTCGCAGCTCGTCCACGTCCATCGCCACGATGAACTCAGTGTCCGGACCGAGTTCGGCAAGTTTGAGTTTGACGCCCTCGACAATCAGCCGGTGGTCGTCAGCGATAAGTATGCGCATGTCCGTTTCCCTGTGGCGGTCTCCACGGCGTCCGGTCGCGGCCTGTCTATCCCCTTCGGCAACATAGCCGCAGCCTGCCTTTTCGGCAATACAAACCGGCCATTCAAACGGCCTAGGCGCTCCGTGATAGGCTGCGGCAGCGGCGGATCGCGGAAATCGCCGCGGGGAACTGGAGATCGAATCGTGGTCGTGGAGCGCCTCCAACGCCGGCAGCACGGGTAGTGGCGGCTCGGGGGGCGGCTTGGGCAAGGCCGACTTCTCCGACATCACCATCGCCAAGCGCGCGGACAAGGCCATGCCGATGCTGCTCAAGACATTAGCCCTGGGCCAGCGCATCAAGAGCATGGTGCTGATCTGCCGAAAGGCCGGTGGCGCCAGCGGGCAGGTGGAGTACCTGGAGTAAGACCGGGTTCCGGTCGCAAAAAGCTAGCATTCGGCGCTGTTCACCAACTCGATAACCGATGCTGCCAGCTTCGCTGACCCAGACGCATCAGATGTCGACCTGCGCCGACGTCCAGATCGCCACCATCGCTTCGCGCAGTTGTTCCGGCGATACCGGCTTGTACAGCACGGGGATCCTGGCGGCCATGATTTCGCGCAGACGATCGCTGCGCGTTTCGCCGGTGATCAAGAGGCGGGGGAACGGTCGGTCCGAATCTCCGCTGAGGAAATGGTCCAATGCCGTCAGCACGGCCAGCCCGCTTTCACCGTCGCGCAGGCGAAGATCGGAAATGACGATGTCTGGCGGCGTGGACCATTCGCTTACCGCTTCCAGCGCCTGCATGCGGTCCTCGGCGACGCGCACATCGCAGCCCCAGCTCCTCAGCAGATAACCGATGCCGGAGAGGATGGCCGGTTCGTCATCGATTACCAGCACGCGCATGCCCGAGACATCCCGGGCGGAGGAGGCTGCTTCCGGTTTCGGCATCGGCTGCGCCGGCGCCAGCGGCAGCATGAAGCTGAAGAGTGTGCCGCGGCGGGGGCGCGATTTCAGCACCAGCCGAATGTCAAGCAATTCAGCCAGCCGCTGAACGGTAGCCAGGCCGAGCCCGAGGCCGCGCCGGTGACCGTCGTCGATTTCAACCCCAGGCTGCTGTTCGACACGATAGAACTCGTCAAATACGCGTATCTGATGTTCCACATCGATGCCCACGCCGGTATCCCAGACATCGACCCGAAGCATGCCTGGCGGGCCTCGCCGCGCGCCGACCAGCACGCCACCGTCCTGGGTATAGCGCAACGCGTTGCTGACCAGATTGTTGAGAATCCGCGCGAGCATGCTGCGATCGCAGCGCACCCAGCGGTCCGTCCTGCGCACCTGCAAGCGCAGGGCATGCTGCTCGGCGATCATGCGGAAATTGCTGCTGACTTCGTCGAACACCTGATCGAGCGGAAACTCGCTGATCTCCACCTGCATCGCGCCAGTTTCCAGGCGTGAGAGATCGAGCAGTTCGCTGAACAAGTGATCCAGCGCCTGCACGCACTCCTGAATGTGTGCGATGCGGTCGAGCCGTACGGGGTCATGCTCGTCCACGGCCAAGGCGGACGAAAACAGGGTCAGCGCATAGAGCGGCTGACGCAGGTCGTGTGAGGCGGCGGCAAGAAAGCGGGCCTTGGCGACACTGGCCGCCTCCAGCGCGGAGTTCTTGCGGGCCAGCTCAAGCGTCGCTTGTTCTACCTCGTGCTTCATCCCCCGCTGCAGGTCGAACAGTGCGGCAGCGGCGGTGTTGAAGCCACGTTGCAGCTCGCCGATCTCGGTGTGATCGGAGATGGCCACTTCCACCCGGCGGTCGCCGCGACCCAGCTCGTGCACGGCGCGGGCAAGCCGGAGCAACGGCGCACTGATCCAGCGCGCCGCCTGCCAGCCGATCACCACCGACAGCAGCAGGCTGATCAGCAGCGCGATGATCGCGTTGCGCAGGCTGGAACGCTGGGCAGCGATCGCTTCGTCCAGACTCACTTCCACCAGGACGGAGCCGAGCAGCGGTTGCGCGGCGGCGCTGCGGTCGATCACGTCGCGGACCACGGTCAGGTGCTCGGTCCGCTGGTTTTCGGTGCCGCCGACGACGTCGGCCAGGATCTCACCATCGGCGGCGCGAATCTGCACGTGGGCGACATTGGGAAGGCCAGCCGTCGATTGGGCGATATGGGTCAGTTCACGGCGTTGCACGCCGCGCAACGGTTCGGCGGCGATCGACGCCGTCTGGGTGGCGATGGCGTCGGCCGTGGAGCGCCCCATCGCCTGCAGCGTCATAAGCTGGTGACGGGTCAACATCGTGACCAGCAGGGCGGTCGTGATCAAGGTCGGCGCAAAAGCGACAAAGCCCATGCGCTGCATCAGTGAAGCACGCCGCCACAGCCGAACCGCCAGGTTGCTGCCCCTCGTCTGAATCACCCGAATCACTCCGAAACGACGTTGCCGCCAGGTTGAGCCTAGCGCGAAACGGAGCGGCTGACAGCTGGCAGATCAGCTGGTGGGCTGGTCTTAGGGTCTAGCGCTAACGGCGGGACCGCGGTCCGGAGCGCCGCCGCCGCAGCAGACGCTCCACCAGCAACGGCAGCAGTGATAGCAGGGCGAGGGCGGCCAGCGGCAACAGCACCTCGCGATGCATGAACAGGCCGATGCCGAAAGTGTCGGTGTGGCTCAGCACGTCGCCAAGCCCGGCACCAATGGAGGCCTCGAAAATCAACGCCACCGTGCCGCCCAGCCAGGTGGCGCCGAGAAACAGCCAAAGCGGGCAACGCAGCCACGCCAGTGCCACGGTGATGGCGCCGAACGGTACCACCGGCACAAAACGCAGGAACAGGGTGTAGCTCACTGGGTGACGTTCGAAACCGTGGCGCAGCCTGGCGACGAAGACCGGTGGCTGGCGGCTGCCCGGGCCAAAGGCATAGCGGCTGGCCAGGAACAGGATCAGCGAACCCAGAGTCAACCCGACGGAGGAGCTGAGGGTGGCCTCCGTCACGCCGAAGGCGAAGCCGCCTGCCAGGATCACCACGATGCTTCCGGGTATGCCGGTGGACATGATGAGCGTCAGCAAGCCAATGAAGGCAAGCCGGTACAGCCAGGGATGCTGGACAATCTGCGCGTGCCACTCGGCGCGGTGCGCTACCAATTGTTGCGGAGTGAGCTGGTCGAGCGAGCCGGAGGCGAACAACACGATCCCGGCCAGCAACAGCAGGATCAGCGGAAGCGCGGCGCGCCAGCGGTTCAATACGCCACGCCGGTGGCGCCGTAGTCGGCCAGTACCGTGCGCGCCTGTTCACGCAGAATGTCGCGCCGCACGACAATTTGGCGCCGCGCCAGCTCCCCGATCCAGTCGGCGGGCAGCGGGCCTTCGTCGAACTCGGTCAGTGCTTCAACATCTTCGGAGCGCGCGCCGATCAGCAACTCATCGATGCCGGCCCACACGCTGGCGCCGTAGCATTGGCAACACGGTTGCGCGCTGGTCGCCAGTGCGTAACGGCCGCCATCTTCGTTCAGCCGATGCCGGCTCAGACGTTGCTGCGCCACCATCAATGCCATCAACTCGCCATGCGCCACCGAGCAGCTTTGCGGCACCACCCGGTTGACACCGACCGCAACCAGGCGGCCGTTGTCGAGGTCGAAGACCGCCGCGCCGAAAGGTCCGCCGCCGCCGCGATCCACATTCTGTCGCGACAGTTCGATCGCCAATCCGACCCGCTCCTCGTCACTTTCATAGCGCCGCGTATCGTCGGCAACGTCACCGATCCATGGCGGCAAGGTCAGGTGGATCTGCAGGGGAAGCATGCTGTCGCTCCGTTACTGGCCGGCCTGTTTCGCCCAGGTATCGCGCAAGGTCACCGTACGGTTGAACACCGGCGCGTCGGCGCGATGGTCGACACGATCGGCGACGAAATAGCCCAGCCGCTCGAACTGGAAGCGCTGCTCAGGATCGACCCTGGCCGCCGCCGGCTCCAGCCATGCCGTCACCACACGCTTGGCCGCGGGGTTCACATGCTCGATCCAACTCTTGCCATCGTCCTCGTTGTCCGGTTCCGATACCGTGAACAGGCGGTCGTAGATGCGCACCTCGGTGGCCACCGCGTGCTTCGCGCTGACCCAGTGCATGGTGCCTTTCACTTTGCGATCGGCACCGAGCATGCCATGGCGGGTGGTTGGATCGAGCGTGCAATGCAGCGCCACGACCTGGCCGTCATCGTCCTTGATCACCTGCTCGCACTTGATGATGCCTACGCCACGCAAGCGCACTTCACCCTCCGGCTTCAGGCGGTGAAAACCCTTCGGCGGCACTTCGGCAAAATCCTCGCGCTCGATCCAGACCTCGCGTGCAAACGGCACTTGGCGCGTGCCGAAACTTTCGTCTTTCGGGTGATTGGGAAACCGCAGCGTTTCCTCATGATCCTCGGACAGGTTGGTGAGCACCATTTTGAGTGGCTCCAGCACGGCCATGCGACGGGCCGAGGTGGCGTCCAGATCCTCGCGAATGCAGCCTTCGAGTACCGAATAGTCGATCACGCTGTTCTGCTTGCTGACGCCGACGCGCTGGATCAGCAGGCGCAATCCGGCCGGCGTAAACCCACGTCGGCGCAAGCCACGCAACGTATTCATGCGTGGATCGTCCCAGCCATCGACGAAGCCGTCGCTGACCAGCTGCGCCAGCTTGCGCTTGCTGGTAATGCAGTAGCTGAGGTTGAGCCTCGAAAACTCGATCTGCCGCGGCACCGCCGGAACGGTCGGTAGTCCGGCATCCAGCAGTGGCTGCCACAGCGATGGATGGTTGCCCAGGTCGACCTTTTCCACAAACCAGTTGTACAGCGGCCGGTGATCCTCGAACTCCAGCGTGCACAGCGAGTGGGTGATGCCTTCCAGCGCATCGGACAGGGAGTGCGCGAAGTCGTACATCGGGTAGATCGGCCATGCGTCACCGGTGTTCTGGTGGG
>JALYXN010000377.1 GCA_030947085.1 Pseudomonadota bacterium
GTGCAAACCGTGTTCACCCGCGAGGTGCCGGCCGTGTCGCGGCTCCAGCTCGACATGAGTACGCGGGTGCCACTGAAGACTGGCTTGGCTGCCGACCAGCCGGTGAACGGCCAGTCGGCGTATGCCGCGTACACGATCGAGCTGCCGCAGCGCGAGGCCGACGGCACGCTGGCCTTCACGCCCGCACTCCTGCAGAAAAATACCGATACCGCGCCCGATTACCTGCCGCTGACCCCGGCCAACATCATCCGCCAGGCGTTCAAGTTTCTGGGCGAACGTTACGGCTGGGGCCACAGTTACGACGCTCGTGACTGCAGCGGTTTCGTCTCCGACGTGTACCGCAGCATGGGGGTGGAAATGCCGCGCAATACCAGCCGGCAGGCGATTAGCCCGGCGTTGTCGCACCGCACGTTTACCGATGCGGACAGCCGCGCGGAGCGCATCAAGGCGGCGCGCGAATTACAGATCGGCGACCTGGTCTACATCCCCGGTCACGTGATGATGGTGCTGGGGCAGCGTGACGGCCAGCCCTACGTGATCAATGACGTCGCCGGCATGTCCTATCGCCTGCCGGACGGCAGCATCCGCCGCGTCAAGCTCAACTCGGTCGCGGTGACCCCGCTGCTGCCGATGCTGTTCAACGACCACCAGACCTTTGTCGACCGCATGACCAGCATCGTGCGCATCCGGCACTGAGGCTTTACGCGCACCAACAAAAAGAACCAGGGACACGGATTCCATGAAGGCTTTGCCATGAAAATCACCGACATTCAGTTCGGTATGCTGCGGGTACCGCTGAAGACGCCATTCAAGACGGCGTTGCGCACGGTGGAGACGATCGAGGACATCGTGGTGATGGTGCACACCGACACCGGTCACACCGGTTACGGCGAGGCGCCGGCCACGGCGGTGATCACCGGCGACACCCACGGCTCGATCATCGATGCGATTCGGCACTACATCTCGCCGCGGTTGATCGGGCAGGACGTTGCCGATCTCAATCACCTGACCCAGTTGATCCAGGGCGCGATGGAGAAGAACACCAGCGCCAAGGCCGCGGTGGAGATCGCGATCTACGATCTGTGGGGACAACTTTACGACGCGCCGCTGTACAAGCTGCTCGGTGGTGGCGACCCGGTGATCACCACCGACATCACCATCAGCGTGGATTACATCGACAAGATGGTGGCCGACTCGATCAGTGCGGTCGAGCGCGGTTTCGAGTCGCTGAAGATCAAGGTCGGCAAGGACATCGGTGTGGATATCGAACGCGTGCGTGCGATTTACGCGGCGGTCGAGAACCGAGCCTTGTTGCGACTGGACGCCAATCAGGGATGGACGGCCAAACAGGCCGTGTATGCGCTGCAGACGCTGGAGGATGCGGGAGTCAAGCTGGAGCTTATCGAGCAGCCGGTGAAGGCGCGCGACCTGGCCGGCATGCGCTACGTCACCGAGCGTGTGCATACGCCGGTAATGGCTGACGAGAGCGTGTTCGGTCCGATGGAAGTGATCGAGCTGATCCGCATGCGCGCGGCCGACATCATCAACATCAAGCTGATGAAGACCGGTGGCATTTCCAATGCGATCCGCATCGCCGACATCGCGGCCATGTACGGCGTGGACTGCATGATCGGCTGCATGCTGGAGACCAGCATCAGTGTCGCTGCCGCCGTGCACGTGGCAGTGGCCAAGTCGAACGTGATCACCAAGGTTGACCTCGATGGGCCGTCGCTGGCCCAGTTCAATCCGGTCGACGGCGGGGTAGTCTTCAATGAATCGGAGATCTCGATAACCGACGCGCCTGGCCTGGGCGTGCGCGAGATCAGGGGTCTGGAGAGGATCGTCGCCTGATGTCTCCGCTGGTCAAAATCCGCGCGGAACGTGACCAGATGTCCGCGGTGGAGCGGCGCATTGCCGACTTCATCCTGGAGAACTCCCGGTTGCTGCGCGATTACTCCTCGCAGCAACTGGCCAATGCGCTGGGCATCAGCCAGTCCAGCGTCGTGAAGTTCACCCAGAAGCTGGGCTTCAAGGGCTATCCCGATCTGAAGTATTCGATCGGCGAGGCCATTGCCCGGGGTGCTCCGGGTGAGGGAACGTCGACAGCGCACGCGCAGGCCGCGGCCGTCGACGCGCTGGCTGGCAGCCTGTGGCGGCGCAAGTGCGCGGCGGAGGAGGAGACGCGGGTGATCAATGCGTCCGAGACGCTGCGCAAGGTGGCCGACGC
>JALYXN010000380.1 GCA_030947085.1 Pseudomonadota bacterium
GAGACCAGGGAGCCGAGTGGGAAGCTCCACCAGACGGCGTCGACGCCGTGGCTGTCATGCAGCAGCCAGGCGAACGGGACGCGCACGCACCACAGCGAGAGAAACAGGATGATCAGTGGCGGCATCACCGCGCCGGTGGAGCGCACCACGCCGAACAGCACAAAGCTGAGGCCGAAGAACAGGAACGACCACACCACGATGGCGTTGAGGTGCTGCGCGATGGCGATGGCTTCGCCGTCGCCGGGCAGGAACAGGCCCAGTGCACCGCGGTTGAACAGGTAGATGATGGCAACCAGGGTGCCGGTGAGCAGCAGATTGAAGCCGAGTCCGGCAACGGTGATGTGCGAAATACGGTCCCAGCGCTGCGCGCCGACGTTCTGCGCGGCCATCGATGACACCGCCGCACCGATCGCCAGCGACGGCATCTGGATGTAGGTCCACAACTGTTGCGCTGCACCGTAGGCGGCGGTGGTTTGTGAGCCGTAGGCGTTGACCAGGCTGATCATCAGCAGGGCCGAGGACGAGATCACCACCATCTGCATGCCCATCGGCAAACCCTTGAGTGTCAGCGCGCGCAGGATCGCCAGGTCGGGTTTGAGGTAATGCAGTTCGCCACGGTGCAGACAGAGAAAGTGCTTGCGTCGATACAGGTAAAGCACCAGCGCCAGCAGGGCGACGCTTTGCGCAATCAGGGTGGCGGTAGCCGAGCCGGCGATACCCATTTTCGGCAGCGGACCGATGCCAAAGATCAGCAGCGGATTGAGGCCGATGTCCAGCCCCACCGATAGCAGCATGAACAGGAACGGCGTGCGGGAGTCGCCGGCGCCGCGCAGCGTCATCATCAGGAAGCTATAGAAGTACATCGACGGCAACGCGAGAAAGATGATGCGCAAGTAGGCAATCGCGAACGGTTGCGCATCGGCCGGCGTGCGCATCGCGGCAAGAATCTCCGGCGTGAACAGATAACCCAGCACCGTCACCAGTACTGACAGCGCAATAAAGAAGCTGACGCTGGTACCGACCACGCGCTTGGCCTGATCGAGATTGTTGGCGCCCACCGCCTGGCCCACCAGCAAGGTGTTGGCCATGCTGATGCCGAACACCAGTCCCAGCAGCAGGAACAAGATCAGGTTGGCGTTGGCGCTGGCGGTGAGCGCCGCTTCACCGAGGTAGTGGCCGATCCAGACCATGTTGACCGACGCATTCAGCGACTGCAGCACGTTGGCGCCCAGGATCGGCAGCGAGAACAGCAGCAGAGTGCGCGCGATCGGACCTTCGGTCAGGGAGTGCTGGCGGCTGATGGGAGCTGGCATGGACGGGATTCGGGTTGGTCGGCGGACTGCAGACGCGAAGGATACGGGTGGTGTCGTGTATTGCGCGGGAATCAGTTGGCATCGGCCCGTTGCTCCACGCGGCGGCGAGGCGCCGCGGGTGGGCGAACATCGACCGGCCATGGCTCGATCACGCCCGCGCGCCTGCATGGGTGGTCCGGCTGCCCGCCTGCGCGAACGCCGCCCGTGTCAACCGCCCGTAATGACACCCGGAAAAACTACCGATGGGTTAGATCAGAAGTCATGCTCCGCCGGGCAACCAGCCTTGCTATGGTTGGATCTTTCCATGCGAAGGAACAAACCAAGCATGAGCATGCGCCTGCGCTCGGCCACCTTGCTGGCCTCACTGAGCTTGTTCGCGGCCGCGGTGGCTTCCACGCCACTGGCCGCGCGCGAGCTGACAGTTCCGCCGATCCGGTATCACCAGCGCACCTTGCCCAATGGCTTGCAGGTGATCAGCGTGGAGGATCACGCCAGCCCGAACGTGGCGGTGCAGATGTGGTATCACGTCGGCTCCAGGGACGATCCTCAGGGCCGTTCCGGTTTCGCGCATCTGTTTGAGCACCTGATGTTCAAGAGCACCAGACACATGCATGCCGAACAGATGGATCGGCTGACCGAGGATGTGGGCGGCGCCAACAACGCATCCACCGGCGACGACGTCACCAACTACTTCGAAGTGGTGCCGAGCAACCATCTGCAGACGCTGTTGTGGGCGGAGGCCGAACGTCTGTCCAGCCTCAACGTCGACGAAAAGAACTTCACATCCGAGCGTGCCGTGGTCGAAGAAGAGTATCGCCAGAGCGTGCTGGCCAACCCCTACGGCAAGCTGTTCAACGCGATCGACCCGAACTCGTACCGCGTGCATCCCTACAAGCGCCCGACCATCGGCAGCATCAGCGATCTCGAAGCCGCCTCGCTGCAGAACGTGATCAAATTCCACGACGCCTTCTATCGTCCGGACAATGCCACCCTGATCGTGGCCGGCGACTTCGACAGCAAGCAGCTTGATGCCTGGGTGGATCAGTATTTTGGCTGGATTCCGAAGCCGGCGACGCCGGTGCCGCCATTCACGGCGAAAGAACCCAAACGCACGAAGAACCGGCGCGTCACCGTCACCAGCGAAACGGCGCCGCTGCCGGCGGTGGCGATCACCTGGCTGATTCCGCCCGCGTCGGACAGGGCCGACACCATTCCGCTGGAAGTGGCGGCCGCCTTGTTGTCGCAAGGTGATTCGTCACGCCTGTATCAGTCGCTGGTTTACCGGCACCAGGTGGCGCAGGGCGTGGGCGCTGACGCCGATGCGCGGGTTGGCCCCGGCCTGTTCACCGCGTACGCGATTCTCGCCAGCGGGCACCAGCCGGCCGAGGCGGAAAAGCTGTTGAACGAGGAAATCATCTGGGTGGCGACGCAGCCGATTGCCGATGCCGAACTGCAGAAGGTGAAGACCCAGTTGCTGACCACTGAGTTGAAGCAGCGTCAGACCGCGCAGGGCGTTGCGTTCGCGCTGGGCCAGGCAGCCCTGATCGGCGGCGATCCGGCCCAGGTCAACACCGATCTGGCCGCCTTGCAGAGGGTCACCGAGAAAGATGTGCACCGGGTGATGCAAAAGTACGTCACCGGCGCGCGCAGCGTCACCATTGACTACCTGCCGCAGGCCGGCAAGACCACGCCGGCAGCCGGCAAGGGAGCCGCGAAATGAGCCGCCTTTCCAACCCATGCCGTTTGGCCTTTTTTACCGCTGCCATGATCGTTGCCGGAAGCGTGTCGGCAACCACGGTTGCTGGCACGGGTTTCCCCGCGACACCGCCGGCGCCGGGACCGGCGCCGCAGGTGCACGTGCCGACCCCTTCGGTACAGACGCTGGCTAACGGGCTGCGGGTGATCAGTGTGCGGCGCGCGGAGCTGCCGCTGGTCACGGCGCAGCTGATGCTGCGCAGTGGCGGCGAGATGGATCCGCCGGGCAAGGCCGGATTGGCCGACCTCACCGCCAATTTGCTGATCAAGGGCGCGGCGGGCAGGACCGCACCCCAGATCGCGGCAGCGGCCGAGGCCCTGGGTGGATCACTCAATGCGAACGCTGGCTGGGACGAAAGCGAGGTTGGGATCACCGTGACCACGCCGCAACTGCCCAAGGCGCTGGCGCTGCTGGCCGACGTGGTACGTCGTCCCGCATTCCGCGATGCCGAGCTGAAGCGCGCCAAGGCGCAGGCGATCGACGATCTGCATCTGTCGCTGAGCCGTCCCACGGCGCTGGCGTCGTTGGCGGCGACCCGAGCCGTGTTTGGCATCGGCGCCTACGGTCATTCGCGTACCGGCACGCCAGTGTCGCTGGCGCGCATCGATCGGGCCGATGTGCAGCAGTTGCATCGTTCGTTGTACCGGCCGGACAACGCCATTCTGCTGCTCGCCGGTGACATCACTCCGGCACAGGCCAGACAACTGGCCCAGACCAGCTTCGGCGACTGGGCCAAGCCGACCACGCCGATGCCCAAGCGGCCGGTGGGCAAGGCGTCCAGTCGGCTGCCGACGATTTTGATGATTGATCAGAAGGGTGCGGGTCAGGCCGGTGTGGTCATCGCGCACGCCGCACCACCACGCAGCGATGACGACTACTACGTCGGCACCGTGGCCAACGCGGTGCTCGGCGGCTCCTACTCGGCCCGGCTGAACGAGGAAATTCGCATCAAGCGTGGCCTTTCCTACGGTGCCAGCAGCCAGTTGTCGCCGCTGCGCGATGCCGGCATGTGGCTGGCGGCAGCGCAGACCAAAAACCCGTCGGCGCCGCAGGTGGTGGATCTGCTGCTGGGTGAATTCAAGCGCCTGGGCGATACACCCGTATCCGATGCGGAACTGGCCGCGCGCAAGGCGACCCTGATCGGCGGCTACGGCCGCAGTCTGGAAACCACCGCCGGTCTCGCCGCGCAGGTGGGCCAGCTGGCCATCTATGGTGTGAAGCTGGATGAGATCGGCAAGTACATCGCCCACGTGCAGGCGGTGACGCCGAAACAGATCGAGGCGTACGCCGGCAAGCATCTGGAAGCCGACAGCAACGTGGTGGTGGTCGGCGATGCCGGCCAGTTTGCGGCAGCAATCCGCAAGACGCATCCGAAGGCCGAATTGCTGGAGGCCAGTGCGCTGGATCTGGATAGCCCGACCCTGAAGAAGTCAGCGATGCCTTGAGTCGTTCCATCGCGGCAGAGAAGCCCCGGATTGCGTCGGGGCTTTTTTATGGGCGACAGCAGATGATGGCGCAAGACAGGATACGTCGCCGCTTCACTTCTGCGTGACGAAGAATAGTGAACTATCGCGTTCACAATTTCCTTTTATCCCCTTTGGAACATCGCATGGGCCGACTTCGGGATACATCAATCGCCGTCCTTTTGGCTATCGCCGCCGTACCCACCCTGCCTGCCGCCGCCGCTCACCTCGAGCTTCAAGGCGGGCGCAGCTACATGGACACTGAATCAACCAACGCCGCCTTTGTCGAAGCGGTGTTCAATGGACATCGTATCGGCGACAGCCGCTGGCGCTGGTCGCCGGATGTGTCGCTGGGCTGGGTAAAAGGGCGCGACGTGGCGCGGTACAACGACGCACGCTACACCACCAGGGACGATGTCTGGCTGTTCGCTGCGGGCCCGCGCTTTCAGTACGGCGATGACGCCGACTGGTGTCACCATTTTTTCTTCAGCATGCAACCGGCGGTGACCAGCGGTCGCACCCAGGCGCTGAGCAGCGGCTATGAATTCGTCAGCACCGCGGGTTGGCAGGGCCAGCATCTGAGTTTTCAGATACGGCACATATCCAACGCCGGCCTGCATAACCCCAACCGGGGCGAAACCATGGCGCTCATCGGTGTCGGTTTCGACCTTTGACCGCAAGCGGCAGCTGAAGCCAGCCGCCTTTTGGCGACTTAAGGCCCCCGAGCTCAGGCGCTGGCGGTCAGTGTCCACCGGCAGCCGCGCTTGCCTTGGCCACGAAGGGTGGCTTGGCCAGCCAGATGACAAACACCAGGGCGACAAAGACCCAGCCTAGCGCGTGGAACACCTCGTTGAACGAGATCTGGTAGCCCTGCGCCGTGATCATGTTGTTGATCACGCTGGCACCGGCCTGCGGGTCGCCATGACCGAGCTGATTCATCGCATTCTGCGCGGTGGTGCTATACGGCGTGATGTGTTCGGCCAGCTGCTCGTGATGGCTGACCGCGCGGCGTTCCCACAACAAGGTGGTCAGCGAGGCGGAGAAACTGCCGCCGAGCGTGCGCAGGAAGGTCGCCAGGCCCGAACCCGACGCAATCTCGTTCTGCTTCAAATCCGACAGCAGAATAGTCAGGATCGGCATGAAGAACAGTGCCACGCCAAGCCCCTGGATCAGCTGCACCATCGCCACGTGATAGAAATCGATGCCGATGTAGAAGTCCGATCGCATGAAGCACGTGGCAGCCATCACCAGAAATGCGACGGACGCGACTGCACGCAGGTCGAACTTGGTCGCGTACTTGCCGACAAAGAACGTCAGCAGCACCGGAATCACACCCAGCGGTGCAGTGGCGTAACCGGCCCAGGTCGAGGTGTAGCCCAGGTTGCGTTGCAGCCACAGCGGTATCAGCAGGCCAATGGCGAAAAACGCGGCATAGGCAAACACCAGCGCGATTGTGCCCCAGGTGAAGTTGCGGTGGCGGAACAGCCGCAGGTCGACGATCGGGTCCTTGTCGGTCAATTCCCAGATCAGGAAGATCGCGATGTTGATCGCCGAAATGATGCTGGTGATGATGATGAAGCCGGAGTTGAACCAATCCTCGTCATTGCCTTTGTCGAGCACGATCTGCAGCGCACCGACGCCGATGATCAGGGTGATCAGGCCGACATAGTCCATCTTCGGTCGCTCGGTCTTTTCCTCGCGCCCCTTCATCTGGTTCGCCACCACCATGCTGGCGAAAATGCCGATCGGCACGTTGATGAAGAAAATCCACGGCCACGAATAGTTGTCGGTGATCAGGCCACCCAGGATCGGCCCGGCGATCGGCGCCACCACCGTGACCATGGCCAGCAAGGCAAGCGCCATGCCGCGTTTGGCCGGCGGATAGATGCCGATCAGCAGGCTTTGCGTGATCGGGTACATCGGACCGGCAACGGCGCCCTGGATCGCGCGAAACACGATCAGCATGCCCATGCTCTGGGAGATGCCGCACAGGAACGAGGTCAGCGCGAACAGCAGCGTGCAGGCAGTAAACAGTTTCACTTCGCCAAAACGGCGGGTGAGAAAGCCGGTCAGCGGCAGCGAGATCGCCATGCTGACCGCGAACGACGTGATCACCCAGGTACTTTGGTCGTTGCTCACGCCGAGATTGCCGGCAATCGTCGGTAGTGACACGTTGGCGATCGTCGTGTCCAGCACCTGCATGAAGGTCGCCAGTGACAGGCCGATCGTGCACAACGCCAGATTGCGTGGTTTGAATGGGGTGGTCATCGGTTTCTATCAAATATTGTAGGAGCGCACCCTGTGCGCGATTCCTTCTGCGTGCTCCTTCGGTGCGATGCCTTACGTGGCGAACCCTTTGCTACGGGGCCGAAAAGCATCGCGCACAGGGTGCGCTCCTACGGGAGTTATTTCGTGCTTGCCATGTTGGCGTGGATGATCTTCTCGATCTCCTGGTTCGCCTTGACTAGCTGCTGCTTGTACACGTCGGTGCTAAAGGCGGGCTGGGTCGGCGATGTCCTTGCCAGGGTCAGGCCACTCTTGTCGTGCAGACCGACGTCGACCGTCACCGACATGCCTAGACGCAGCGGATGCTTCTGCAGCTGCTGCGGATCGTCGAACACGATCCGCACCGGAATACGCTGCACGATCTTGATCCAGTTGCCGGTGGCGTTCTGTGCCGGCAACAGCGAGAACGCGCTGCCGGTACCCACGCCAAGGCTTTCGACCTTGCCCTTGTAGCCGACATCGCCGCCGTAGACATCCGAGTCGATCTGCACCGGCTGGCCAATGCGCATGTCGGTGAGCTGGGTCTCCTTGAAGTTGGCATCCACCCATACACCGTGTAGCGGAACCACCGCCATCAGCGCCGCGCCCGGCATCACTCGCTGGCCGACCTGCACCGAGCGTTTGGCCACATAGCCGTCCACCGGTGCGACCAGGGTCGAGCGCGCATCGTCGAGGTAAGCAGCACGCAGCTTGGCCGCAGCGACCTGTACATCCGGGTGTGACGCAACCACGGTGTCATCTACCAGGACGTTGCTGGTCTGGTACTGCTGCTGCGCGGTGATCAGGGCATTTTCGGCGGTGGTCAACGCGTCGCTGGCGTGCGACAACTCCTCAGACGAAATCGCGCCGGACTTTGCCAGCGCCACACGGCGCTGGTAATCAGAGCGGGCCTTGCTGACCGCGGTTTTGCGAGCGGAGACGTCGGCCTGGGCGCCGCTGACGTTGGAATACAGGCCGCGGACTCGGCGGACGGCCAAGGCCAGATTGGCCCTGGCTTCGCTCAACGCGATGTCGGCATCGCTGGGATCGAGCTTTACCAGCGTGTCACCGGCGTGGACCCGGTCGCCGTCATCGGCGCCGATGCTGACCACGGTGCCCGGGATCTGAGGCGTGATCTGCACCACATTGCCATTGACGTAGGCATCGTCGGTGCTTTCGTACCAGCGGCCGTCGAAGTAGTACCACAGGCCCCAGCCGATGACGCCCAGAAGCACCACGATGCCGACCAGGCGCAGCATGAAGCCGCGCGATTTCTTCGGTTTGGTGGGCGCAGCGGGCTTGGTTTCGGTGCTGGCACCGCTTGTTTCAGAAGTGGATTGACCGGACATGGGGCTGCCTCAGGAACGTGATGGGGTGGAAGACGAAGAAGCGGGGGCGGGCGTGTCGGACTGCGGCTGAAAGCCGCCACCGAGTGCCTCGATCAGTTGGACCGAGCGGTCGACCTGCTGCGCCTGCAGCGAAGCCACGCCACGGTTGGCAACCAACAATTGCTGACGCACGCTCAGTGCTTCCAGATAGCTGCCGATGCCGGCCTTGTAGCGCTGAAGCGCCAGCTCCCAGGCCTGTTCCGCGGCGGTCTGCGCGCGCTGTTGCGCAGCGAGCTGGTCCTGCAGTGACTGCAGCGCAGAAAGATCGTCGGCGACCTCGTTGACGGCGCCTACCAGGGTCCGGTTGTACTGCGCCACGGCGAGGTCGTACTGCGCATCCTGACCGCCGAGGTTCGCACGCAGGCGACCGCCGTCGAAAATCGGCAGGCTCAGGGTTGGCCCGACCTGATAGAAGCGCGAGGTCAGGCTGAGCGGGTTGCCGCCACCCAGAGCAATCACGCCAGCCATCGCGCCGATGCTGATGTTTGGCAGGAATTCCGCTTTCGCCGCCTTGATGTTGCCGCTCGCTGCCTCGACCCGCCAGCGCGCGGCCACCAGATCGGCGCGATGGCCGAGCAGTTCGACTGGCAGATCGCCCGATACCGCCATCTCGGCCGGTGTCAGCACCTTGGGGCGAGCGATATCGAGACCGCGGTCCGGTCCCTTGCCCAGCAGCACCGACAGTGATGAGCGGGCCGCATCGACGGCGCGTTTGGCCAGCGCCACGCTCTGTTCGGCGTTGGCTACCTCGGTGTCGCCCTGCCGCAGCTGGATCTTGTTGTCGATACCGGCGTCCACGCGCTGACGGGTCAGCTCGCGAGATTCGTGGGCACGCGCCAGCTCGCCGCTGGCCAGATCCTGCTGGGTAAAGGCATACCCGAGCTGGGCATAGGCGCGCGCGACATTGCCGGACAATTCGATGCGCGCCGCGCGTGCCTCAATCTCCGCGGCGCGCGACGCGCCCAGGGCCGCTTGCCAAGCTGCCCGTTTGCCACCCCACAGGTCCAGCCCCCACTTAAAGCTGAGATCCGCATATTTCGCCAGCGAGAAATGTCCGCCGCCACGGTCCGCCGGAAGCACCGAGGTCGGAATCCGCGCACCCGAAACGCTGGCGCTGGCGTTGAGTGTGGGCCCGCGCGCTGCGTTCACCGAGCCGGCCTCCGCCTGTGCAGCACGCGCCCGCGCATCGGCCACACCGAGGCCGGGGTTGTCCTGCAGTGCCTCGGTCATCAGCGCATCGAGTTGCGGATCACCCAGCGCCGTCCACCAGTCCTGCGCGGGCCATGCCGCGGCCGACACATTGACGCCGGACAGACTGCGGTCGGCCTTCAACGTGGAAGGGTCGATCGGCGTGCCATCCGAATGCAGTCCACCGCTGCTGACACAACCGGTCAGGGCGAGGGTCAATACGGCGGATACCGTGAGTAGGTGCAGGCGCATGGGGTGAAATCCAGGGAAAAGTGGTCAGTGCTTGTCGCGAAGCGCATTCAGCACGCGCGTCAGGTAGTCGTGCAACTGCGTCTGCTCAAGCTCGCTCAGTGAGCGCTGCGAGGCCGTGATTACGCGCTGGCTGCAGACCGAGGCGGTATCTTTCCACACGGCGTGTCCGGCATCGGTGAGCTCGATGCGCAGTGCGCGCCGATCCTGTGCGTGCGGCGTGCGGCGCAGATAGCCCTTGCGCTCCAGCTGGTCCAGCTGGCGTGTCATCGCGCCGCCATCGATCTCGACCGCCCGCGCCAACTCGGTCGCCGACACCGCGCCCAGCTGCTGGGCTTTTTTCAGGATCAGGTACTGGGT
>JALYXN010000387.1 GCA_030947085.1 Pseudomonadota bacterium
CACAGGTGCCGCGCATCGCGCTTACTGCCACCGCCGACCCGCGCACCCAGGACGAAATCGTCGAGCGCCTTTCGTTGCAGAGCGCGCAGCCCTTCGTTGCCAGTTTCGACCGGCCCAACATCGGTTACCGCGTGGGGCTGCGGCATAACGCCAAGCGCCAGCTGGGCGAGTTCCTGCTCGGTCACCAGGGCGATTCGGGCATCGTCTATTGCCTCAGCCGGCGCAAGGTGGACAGCACCGCGGCGTGGCTGGAGGAATCCGGCATCGAGGCGCTGCCGTATCACGCCGGGCTGGACGCTGCCACGCGGGCAAAAAACCAGAAACGCTTCCTGCGCGAGGAGGGCGTGGTGATGGTCGCCACGGTGGCGTTCGGCATGGGTATCGACAAGCCGGACGTGCGCTTTGTGGCGCACCTGGATCTGCCGCGCAGCATCGAGGGCTATTACCAGGAAACCGGTCGCGCCGGGCGCGATGGCCTGCCGGCGGAGGCGTGGATGATTTACGGCCTGTCGGACGTGGTCACTATGAGCCAGATGATCGCGCAGTCCGAGTCTGCCGACGAGCGCAAGCGGGTTGAGCGGCAGAAGCTCGAGACGCTGCTGGCCTATGCCGAGGCCACCGATTGCCGCCGCCAGTTGTTGCTGGGGGCGTTCGGCGAGATCTATCCCGGCCCCTGCGGCCATTGCGACAACTGTATCGCGCCACCCAAAACCTGGGACGCCACGGTGCCGGCGCAGAAGGCCCTGTCCGCGGTGTATCGCACCGGGCAGCGCTTCGGTTCCGGTCACGTCATCAGCGTACTGCGCGGGGATGAGAGCGATCGCGTGCTCAGCCTCAATCATCACCAGCTCAGCACCTTCGGTATCGGTGCCGACATGGACGACAAGCAGTGGCGCTCGATTTTCCGCCAGCTGCTGGCTGCCGGTTTGCTCGAGGCGGATGCCGAGGGCTATGGCACGCTGCGTCTTAGCAACGCCAGTCGGGCCGTGCTCAGCGGCGGACAATTGGTGAAATTGCGCGAGGATGCGCGTCCCGAACGCAGCTCGCGCCGCCGCCGCGACAGCAAGCTGATCACCGGTGAAAAAAGCAGCGGCGGCAGCCTCGGCATCGAGGCTTACGAGCAATCCACCTGGGACGCCTTGCGCGCGCTGCGCACGCAATTGGCCAAGCAGCAGGGCGTGCCGCCCTACGTGGTTTTTCATGACGCTACCCTGTTATCGATGCTGCGCGCGATGCCGGCCACCGAAGACGAACTGGCCACGATCAGCGGCGTCGGCGAGGCCAAGCTCAAGCGCTACGGTCGTGATTTTCTGGCCGTGATCAACGCCGCCGAATAAGTGGTGCGCGGCCTTGTCTGTCCGCGTGTTGGCGACGGCTCGTCGGCAAAGCAGTTACGATCCGCTTTGACCATCGGTCGGTCGAGGGCGACACAACGTTGCGGGACGACGGGTTGCGGATCACGCAGGGCATGAAAGTAAAGGCGACATCGATCGACATCGCTTATCTTGCCGGGGTTTCCCAGGCGACGGTGTCGCGAGCGCTTGCCGGTAGTCCGCTGGTCAACGAGGAAACCCGGCGGCGAGTCCAGGCGGCCGCCGAGCAACTCAACTACAAGCTCGACAAGAACGCCTCAAATCTCCGTCGCATGCACACCGGCACGCTGGCGCTGCTGCTGTTCGAGGACCCCACCGCCGATGATTCGCACATCAACCCGTTTTTTCTGTCGATGCTCGGCTCGATCACGCGGGCGTGTGCGTTGCGCGGCTATGACTTGCTGATCTCGTTCCAGCAACTGTCGCACGACTGGCACGCCGACTTCGCCGACAGCAAGAAAGCCGACGGCATCATTCTGCTCGGCTATGGCGATTACCTCGCCTATCGCGACAAGCTCGAAAAGCTGGTCGAGCAGGGCACCTGTTTCGTGCGCTGGGGAGCGGTAATGCCCGATCAGCCAGGGGTATCGATCGGCTGCGACAATTTCCGCGGTGGCCAGGCCGTAGCGTCGCATCTGCTGGAACGCGGCTGCCGCCGGATTGCCTTCCTCGGCGATGCCTCCAGCCATTACCCGGAATTCTTCGGCCGCTATCGCGGTTATGTCGATGCCTTGCAGCAAGCGGACGTCGCGGTCGATCCGGCGCTGCAGGAAAATGCCGAAAGCACCGAAAAATCGGGCTATGAGGCGATGCGTCGGATGATCGCCAGCGATGCCCGCTTCGATAGCGTGTTCGCCGCCAGCGACCTGATCGCGATCGGTGCGATGCGCGCGCTGAGCGACCACGGTCTGCGCGTGCCCGAAGACGTGGCGCTGGCAGGGTTCGATGATATCGCCACCGCCAGCTTCGTCAATCCGCCACTGACCACGGTGCTGCAGGACACCCGGCAGGCCGGCGAAGTCCTGGTCGACAGCCTGCTGGCACTGATTCGAGGCGAGCCGACGCAAAGCGAAGTGCTGCCGGTAAAGCTGATGGTGAGGCGCTCCAGCCAGCGTTAGTACCACGGTCACGCCTAGGCGCAGGTGTCGCCAGCCCTTGATACATCGATGACATGCCCACAGACCGGGTCGCACTTGTGGCGCGCCTGCGCAAGCCTTTTCTCCAAGGAGATTCCATGCATATCGATTTGAGCAAGCGCCACGCCATCGTCAGCGGATCCACCGCGGGCATCGGCCTGGCCATCGCCCGCGGCCTGGCCGCTGCCGGTGCCCACGTGGTGGTAACAGGGCGCACCCAACAACGTATCGACGAAGCGATCGACAGCATCCGCGAGCAGTTCGCCGACGCCAAACTCAGCGGCGTGGCGGGCGATCTGGGCACGCGCGAGGGTGCGGACAACCTGATCGCCGCGGTGCCGCAAACCGACATCCTGGTCAACAATCTGGGCATCTTCGAACCGAAGGGCTTTTTCGATATCGCCGACGAGGACTGGCAGAACTTCTTCGAGGTCAACGTAATGAGCGGC
>JALYXN010000390.1 GCA_030947085.1 Pseudomonadota bacterium
TCGGTTGCTGCAGTCGCCAGGCCGGCATGCCCTGGGGCGCGAGCTTCAATGTCGAGAGTTGACCGTGCCAGTTGCCGGCTTTCATCGAGCCATCCATCCGCAAGGTCGCGGAAAGCTGGTCGCCGCGCGCGTCCAGGGTCAGACGGTGGCTGGTCTCGCTGCCTTCGGCATGCAGGTCCATCGACCGGAACATCAACCCCGCTGCCGTCACGCCCCGCGTTTTCAGATCCAGCTGGCCGCTGAGATGGCTGATATCGGGAAGTCCGACGATCAGCTCCAGCCGATCGACCTTGTGCTGCTGATAGGAGAGGGCCTGCCCGTTGAGGGTGCCGTTGATGCTGAGTTTGGGCAACTTGCCACGGATGGCGAACTGACCTTGCACGCGGCCGCCGGCGTCAGGCAACCAGTCGCCGAGTGAGGCGATCGCCAGCTTGAGAGTTGCATGATTGGTATTGCCCGGGGTTGCATCGACACTGATGCTGCTGCCACCGGAGGCGAGGTCGAGTTTGCCGTCGACTACTTCGTTCGACGACACATGGAGCTTTCCGCTGCCACGCACGGCACGCTTGCGCAGTTCGCCGTCGAGCTTGCGGATCTCCAGGGTGGCGTCGGGACCTTGTGGCGGCAGCTGGCCTTCGCTGGCGATGTCGAAATTCAGCGCGCCGTTCCAGTTGGACAGCAGCTGGCCAGGGTCAAAGTTGTTCGCGACCGCCTCGATCTGCCAACCAAACACCGGCTGCAACGTCAGGCTGCCCTTGGCCTGCATGCCGCCATGGGGCTGCTTGAGATCAAGCGTGTGCAGGGTGATCAGTTGCGGGTTGCCATCGAGGTTCAACGCCAGCGTGGCCAGTTTGCCGGGCGGGCCGATGTCGAGATCGCCTTCGGCATGAAACTTCTCCGCACTGCCACTGACGCTGAGTTTGCCATGGCTGTTCAGTACCTGGCCGGCGAGCTTCTCGGGTAGCACCAGATCCTGCCATGCCACATCGAGGTTGGCCGTGACCGGCGAAGCGTCGAGGTGCACCACGCCATGCGCGTCGAGGCTGCCCTTGACCTGCGGCGAGCCGAGTGACAGCTGATCCAGTTGCAGGGTCTTGAAATCGTCGCTGAAGTGCGCGCGCAGAGGCTTCAGCAGCAGTTGGTAATTGTTGAGCTCGACGCGACCACTTACGCTGCCGCCATGCTGATCGCCACTGCCTTGCAGCGCTGCGCCCAGTGCACTGATTGAGCTCTTGCCGATGAGCGGCGCGGGGTCGAAGCGCGGCGTGTCGAGTCGGGCCGTCCAGGGGTATTTGCCATTCTGCACCAGGTCCAACTGCAGACGCGCAGGCATGGGCGCCGTCAGCGCCAGTTCGAGATGCGCCTTGCTGCCGTCACTGTGCGCCAGCAGGTTGCCCGCGTATTCGGTCGCGCCGATTGTCCATGCGAACGATGCCTTGCCGTCGCCACGGTAGTTGTCGCCGATGGCGAGCTTGCCGGCGAGTTGGGCGTGACCATTGGGTGCATCGAGTTTCAACTGGGTGAGCGCCAGACCGTCGCCGGTCCAGGAGCCGGAGAGGTCGATTCGATTCGAGGCGAATACGGGTTGTCCCCCCCGATGGATGGCGAGTTTGCCGACGCGCACGTGATCCAGTTGCATGTTCAGCGGCGGCTGCAGTTTGAAGCGGGTCGACGTGTTGTTTGGCGTGGGCGTGCTGGGCGGCAGTTCGACGTCGATGTTGTCGGCCCGCAGATCGAGCACGTGCAGACGTTTGTGCAGCAAGGGCCATAGCGCGAGGTCCAGATGTGCGCTGGCCAATGTCACGTCGGTGCCCTTGCCGTCGTTGTAGCGCACGCCATACAGGTCGAGTGGGCCGATCAACCGGCCTTGGGCGCGTTGCACGGTCAGTGCGCCATCGGTGGCAGCACTGACGCGCGCCAGTGCAAAACGCAATCCGGCGCCCGTGCCCAGCAGCCATCCCGCGGCTAACGCGACCAGCAACACCAGTATCAACAGCGGCAGCACGATCCAGCGCAACCATCGGCGGCGTGGTCTGATCGGATGGGGGGCGGTGTCGTTCATCGTCGTCCTAAAAATCCGGGCCGATGACCAGGTGCAACTGGACGCCGCTCTGGCGTGAGTTGCGGATCGGCGTACCGACATCGACGCGGATCAGGCCGACGGGCGAGCGCCAGCGCACGCCCAGACCGGCGCCGATGACCGGGCGGTAGTCGGTGCCGCTGAACGCATTGCCAGCATCGACGAAGGCGGCCATGCCCCAATCGTGGGTGAAATAGTGCTCCAGCTCCGTGCTGGCGACAAGCAGGTGTTCGCCGCCAATGACGCGATCGGCGCTGTTGCGCGGACCGATCGACTGGTAGCTATAACCACGCACCGAGCGATCGCCGCCGGCGAAAAAGCGCAATTGCGGCGGCAGGGCACTGAAGTCATTGGTCCGGGTGGTGCCGGCGGTACCGCGCAGGATCAGACGATTTCGGCCGCGCTCGTCCAACGCATGGATCCATTTCGCATCGGCCGTCAGCTGACTGAAGCTGGCATCGGAAAGCAGGCCTCCGGCGGTGCTGCGGGCAGCCAGGGTGATCGACCAGCCCCGACGCGCGAAGTTGGTGTCGTCGGCTTTTTTCCTCGACAGCGATATTTCACCGAAGACCTCGGTGCTGTTGCCGCGCTCGATGCCCGGGGTGCTGTCCGGTTCGTTGCCGCGCTTGCCGACGGTAAAAGTGCCAGCAAGCGCATGCACGCCGATGGCGCGATTCCAGCCGTGCCACAGGCGCGATTCGTTGGCGACCAGTTCGACCGTACGGGACTGCGAGGTGGTGGTGTTGGAGTCGCGAAAGTTCACGCCGAAATTGAAGCTGCGCTGGTTGTCGCCGGGCATCGGGATCGAGTACAGCGAGGACAGCGTCTTCAGTCGCTGCGCCGCCACCAGTTCGTTCTTCCATTTGTGGCCGCGGCGATTCACCCAGCGCCGCTCCGCGCCGACGCGAAACCCGAAGCCGGTGTCGGTGCCGATAAACGGACCGCCGGTGTAGATCGTGCGCTTGGCCGGTGCCAGTTGCACGGTGATGTCGACTACGCCGCCGCTGGCCTTGTCGACATCCGGCAGCACATTCACCACCGCAAAGTAGTCGGCGCCATTGAGTGCCTGTTGCAACTTCAACAACTGGTTTTGCGAAAAGTAGTCGCCCGACTTGAACGGCACATAGCGATCGAGAAAACCGGGGTTGAACTGCGAGCCCTCGAATTTCACCTTGCCGTAGCGATAGCGCGGACCGGCTTCCCACGCCAGCTTCACCACTGCCTGATGATTGGCACGGCTGACCTCGACCCGATGGGTGACCAGCTTCGCATCGAGAAAGCCGTTGGCCGTGAGCTGGGCGCTGAGATCATCGCGTGCGGTGTCGTAGCGGCCGTCGTTGAGCTGGGTGCCCTTCATGCTCTCCAGCGCGCGACGGGCACGGCCAACGCCCTGGATGTCGGACGCACGCTGGTCCAGTTGCAGGTCGACGTCGGTGATCGTTACCGGTTCGCCGGGCTTCACGTGCAAGGTGACCTGCCAGTCCTTGCCGACCTGCACCAGGTCGCCGGTGACCGTGGCGTCGTAGTAGCCGTAGGGTTCAAGTGCCGACTTCGCCTGTTCCGTCGCGTTCTCGTACAGCCGGCGTATTTGCGCGTTGCTGACGTCCCGGGTGCCGTATTGCGAAAGCCCGACGCCTGAGGCCACGGCAGCCTGGAGAGGGTCATCGACGCCGTCGACCACCAGTTTCACGCCGGCGTGAGCCGGCGCAACCAGCAGCAACCATGGCAGTAGAAACAGACATAGTCGTCGGGAGAGTCGGCGCATGTGGGACGGTTTTCCAAGGGAAGCTGCGCTTTTTGCGCGGGCTCAACGAGCGTATCCAATGCAGTGTCTGCAAGGTATGAACGAGCAGTCCGCGCAGCCGGTAGTCGATGCATTACCCTGCCTTGTCGCCCGCCTTGTGGGCAATCCACGCACCGATCACTGCCGAGACATAGGGAATCGACTGCGCGCCAAGAATGAACATCCACAGCGTGCCTTCGATGTAGCGCGTGCCGAAGGCCAGTGCCATGCCGACGATGCACAGCAGCAGGGCGATTGCCATCAGCAACTCCTCGCGCACCGGTGCAAAGGCCGCGAAGCCCGATTCGCCGAGGCGTCGGCTCTTGGCCGTGACCACGAACGAGGTCTTCTCCCGTGTCAGCCCATGCAGGATGCCGCGGGCGATCGCATGGCTCAGGCTCATACTGGCCAGTGACGCCATCAAGGTGTCGCGCCAATTGCAGGGGACCCGGGCGCGATAGAGCACGATACCGAAGATCGCCTTGGCGAAGAAAAAGCCGATCACCGGAATCATGAACAGTTGCATCGGCAGGCTGAAATATTGCGGGTAGGACACCATGCCGGCGGTCCAGAACAGCGCCATCAAGGTAAAGATCAGATGCAGCGCGTCAGCGAACCAGCTGAACCAGCCGGTGAGGAAATGGAAGCGCTGGCCGCCAGTTAGAGGACCGCGTTGGGTCATCCAGCTCCAGCGACCCTTGAGGATCTGCATCGCGCCGAACGCCCAGCGGTAGCGCTGACTTTTGTACGCCTTGAAGTCAGCCGGGGTCAGGCCCTTGCCCATGGGTTCGTCGACATACACCAGGTCGTAACCGGCATGCATCAAGCGCAGGCCGAGCTCGGCGTCCTCACAGATGGTCCACTCCGACCAGCCACCGGTGCCTTCCAGGGCGCTACGCCGAACCATCGTCATGGTGCCGTGCTGGATGATGGCGTTGCGCTCGTTGCGGTGATGCATACCGATGCGGAAGAAGCCGTCGTATTCCCATGCGGTCATGCGGCGGAAGGCATTGTGCTCGAACTCGCGATGCGCCTGCGGACACTGCACCACGGCGACCTTGGGGTCATGGAAGTGACCGGTGAGCGTCGCCAGCCAGTCCGAGCGAACTTCGTAATCGGCGTCGATCACGGCGACCACATCCGCCTCGGGATCGGTTTCCTTGAGGCCGAAGTTGAGCGCGCCGGCCTTGTAGCCGGGCCAGGGCTCGAGATGGAAGAAACGGAAACGCTTGCCCAGCTTTTCGCAGTATTCCTGTACCGGCTTCCATACCGCCGGGTCCTTGGTGTTGTTGTCGATCACCAGCACTTCGAAATTGGCGTAGTCGAGTGCGGCCAGCGAATCGAGCGTGATGATGACCATTTCCGGCGGCTCGTTGTAGCAGGCCAGGTGGATCGACACGAACGGCTGACGCTTGGGCGGGTCCGGGCGCAGCATACTGGCGTGGCGAAGCCACTCGCGCCGCCACAGCACCTCGGTGAATTCGAAGCCGTTGATCAACAAAATGGCCAGAATCGCGATCTGTGCCGGGAACAACAGCACCAGCATGGTCCAGTCGATCCAGCTCAGATAGAAGTTGAACGGCAACGTGGCCGACCAGGTCAGCAGGCCGCAGGCGACCTGGATCAGCGCGCAGAAAAAGAAGCGGCCCACCAGCTTGAAGCGGCTGAAACGGCGGGCGAAGAAGATCATCGGCAGCAGCGCCAGCAGGCTCGCCGCCAGCGCCTTCCACGGCCAGGCGGTGTCCTCGGTCACCGGGCCGGTGAACGGGAATTTCTGCTGGCGATCGGCATTGAACATGCCCCAATACGCACCGGTGCGGCCTTCACCGAGGTTTTCCTTCCACGGCTGATCGAACGCTTCTAGCAGGAAGTAATCGATGTGGTCGCGGCGCGCTACGTTCATCCAGTCGCGCAGGAAGATCGCCTCGTTCGATACCGACGGGTCGGCATATTCTTGACGGTCGCCGTTGGATGGCCAGCCGATCTCGCCGACCACGACCGGCTTGTCAGGGAAGCGCTGGCGAATCTGCTGGTAGGCGCCGAGCGCCGCCGGTACCGCGTCCTTGCGCGGAATGCCGTTCCAGAACGGGAACAAGTGGATGGTGATGAAGTCGACGTGTTGCGCCAGTTCCGGGTATTTCAGCCACATGTAGTCAGGCTCGGCGATCGACACCGGCTGGCGCACCGCAGCGCGCACCCGGTCCAGGTAGGCCATCATCTGCGCGGGGGTCAGATCGCCGCGGTAGAGCACTTCGTTGCCGACGATGACGCGGGTAATCGTTTCCGGATACGCCCGTGCCTTGGCGATCAGGATCTCGATCTCGCGCTCATTGTTCTCCAGGCGCTTGTCGATCAAGGCGCCGGCCATCACCTTCAGGCTCTCTTTCTGGGCCAGCCGATACAGCTGCGGATTCTGCTCCATCGTGTAGGTGCGCACGTTGTCGGTGTACTTGTGCAGCAGTTTCAGATCGCTGTCGATCTGTTCGTCGTTGGGATAATCCTGCTTGAACGGGCTCTGATAGCGCTGGAAGACGGACAGCGCGAAGCCGCCGACCTTGCCATGCCAGTCCTCGGGGCCGTGCGGCAGGTTGCCCCACCACCACAGTCCGATATTCATCGCGGCCACGATCAGCGCAAGCATGATCGCCGTGAACAGTGGATACCGACTGTCGTTGTTTGCTGCGGTGGCGCTCAAAAAAATTCCCGGCGGAAGCCTGCGCAACAGGCGGTACAGCCTGCGGAGCTTACCCAATACAACGCCAACGGCCAATAAATCGCCAC
>JALYXN010000236.1 GCA_030947085.1 Pseudomonadota bacterium
ACGAGATAGGCGTAGGTTTTTCCGGTGCCGGTGCCGGCCTCGGCGATCAGCGTGTTGCGACCGGCAATCGCCTGTTGCACCTCGCGCGCCATCGTCTGCTGCGCACGCCGTGGCGCGAAATTCGGCAGCTCGCGGGCGAATGGCCCATCGAAGCCGAGCAGCTCGTCGATGTCCTCCGAATCAGTGGCTTGGGTGTCGATCATTCGACCAGTATCGCCCAGCTCCGCCGCTCCGCAAACCTGCAGCGTTGCGCCGGCTGGCGGGAACGCACGGTTTAGATCACCATGCCGCTATAACTTCAGGAGAGCTTGATGACTACCGAAATGCACATGCTGGTGTGGAGCATTGTTTTAGGACTGGTACAGATCGCGATCGCCGCCACCGGTTCGGTCGGCCAGCGCGGACTGGGTTGGGCCGCCAGCGCGCGTGATGGGCAGCCACAGCCGCTGACCGGCATCGCCGCTCGACTGGATCGTGCACGCGCCAATTTTCTGGAAACCTTTCCGTTGATCCTCGCCGCAGTGATCGCCGCCTATCTTCTGCAGCGACATGACGGCATGACGGTGCTCGGTGCCGAGCTCTATTTCTGGGCGCGCCTGATCTATGTCCCGGTCTATGCGGCGGGCATTCCCTATCTGCGCACGCTGGTGTGGGCGGTGAGCATCGTCGGCATCGTGTTGCTGTTGGTAGCGCTTTTCTAGACAGAAACGATTTGCCAACACGCCAGGACCAAGATGATACGGCAGCAAGCGCGTGATGGGGCGCAAGTTGGACCGGTTGCACCGGGCTTGCTCGGCGCTGCCTCAGATGGACTTCAGTAGCGCGGAACGCCCACCTTGTGGCACTGCTGTACCCACTTGCGTGCAGTGTCGGCGCCGGCCTTGTCGCTTGCCTGCAGCCGCATTTCGACGATGGTTTGCCAGTTGCGTGCGCATAACGGGCCAAGTTTCGGACCCAATCCCCAGGACTTGTGCGCGAGCTGCTCGGCGCGGGCGTAATCCTTCAGTCGGATCGCCATTTCGGCACGATCCTGCAACAGGTCGGGGGAGTCCGGATTGAGTTTCATCGCCTGGTCCAGCTTGGCCGCGGCATCGGCATAGTGCCCGGTTTGCTCGTCGCGTTTGGCGGCATCCTGCAGCGCGGCGACGCCAGGATCGCTCAGTGGATTGACGTCGATGATCGACTGCTCGTGCGCACCGGCCGCACGAATCGCTGCCACCTGATCGTACGCCGGTACCACGGCGGCAGCGGGGATCGGCGGTGCGGTCTTGAGCATGCTGCAACCGCCGAGAAAGCTCGCGGCCAGTAACAGCAACGGGAGGAAGAGCTGGTTTGAGATAAACCGCATGATCAATTCCGTGGGGGAGCGTCGGGCGCAGTATAGGGTTGACCCTGGCTGTTGGCCGCCGGTGCATGGCTGCCGCCGAACAGACCTTGCACGCCCTGCCAGAAACAGCCCTCGGTGTCACCGGCGAGGCTGCCCGAGACAATGGGCACCTGCTGGGCGCCCGCGCAATCCGAAGAGGTGCGCTTGTTGTCATCCGGGTTGATCCAGGCCATTTCCAGGCCAGCGCCGGGTGCGGCCGACAAGGGCCGGGTAGGCAGCTTGGCGAACAAGTCGCGCCAGGCGCGAAGGCCGCCGCTGGCACCAAACAGGCTGGTCGGCTTGTTGTCGTCGCGGCCCATCCAGAACACCGCCAGATGCTCCCCGGTGAAGCCGGAAAACCAGCTGTCGCGCATGTCGTTGCTGGTGCCAGTCTTGCCGGCGGCATGCAGCCAGGACAGCCCGGAGTTGCCGATCGCGCTGGCCGTTCCGTATTCGGCCACCTGCTGCATCGCCCAGGTAGTGAGGCGCACCGCTTCCTGATACTCGCCCTTGCCGCCGTGCACCTGGTAACGCTTGATGGTGCGGCCGCTGCCGTCAAGCACGCCGCTGACCGCTACCAGCGGCATCGCATGACCATCGGCAGCCAGGTACTGATACAGGTGTGCCACCTGAATTGGCGCCAGATCGATGGCGCCGATCAATAGCGACGGACTGGGCGTGACATCGGTGAGGCCGAACGACTGGAGGAACGACTTGATTCGCGGCAGGCCCACGCTCAATCCCAGATGGATGGTGGCCAGATTCCACGAATGCGCCAGCGCATCGACCATGGTCAGCGGATCGTGGCTGCGGTGGTCGTCGTTCTGCGGCTGCCACGTGCTGCCATCGGGCTGGCGCATACTGACCGGGCCGTCGTTCAGCCGGGTCGCCAGGTTCCAGCGCTCGGGTTGAGTCAGCGCGACCAGATAGACAAACGGTTTGATGGTGGACCCGACCTGCCGACGCGCATCCAGCGCGCGGTTGAAGCCGGGATCGCCCGGCCGCTTGCTGCCGACGACGGCCAGCACACTGCCGCTGTGCGCGTTGGTCACCACGGCGGCTGCCTGGATCCCGTCGCCGCGCTTGCCCAGACCCTTTAGGGTGTCGGTTATCGCTTGCTCCGTGTAAAGCTGCGCTGCCGGATCGAGCGTAGTGAAAATCGACAGATTGCCTTCGCGCAAGGCCTTTTCGTCGAAGTCCGCGGTGATCTGCTTGCGCACCAGGTCCATGAATGCCGGGAACCGGTTATGCGGCAACTGACCGTTGCTGATGATGTCCAGCGGCGCCGCCTGTGCGGCGTTGAGCTGACCGGCGGTGATCAGGCTGGTGTCGAAGAATTCCTGCAGCACCAGGTTGCGGCGGGCCGTGGCGCGCTTGGGTGAGCGGCGCGGATCGTAGTAACTCGGCCCCTTGACCATGCCTACCAGTAGCGCGATTTCCTGCGGACGCAGATCCTGCAGACGCCGACCGAAGTAGAACTCCGATGCGGCCGCAAAGCCATGCACCGCCTGCCCGCCCTGCTGTCCAAGAAAGACGTCATTGACGTAAGCCTCCAGGATGCGCCCCTTGCTGTAGTGCGCCTCCAGCAACAAGGACATCAGCGCTTCGTTGATCTTGCGGGTGAAATTCTGGTCGCGGCTCAGAAACAGATTGCG
>JALYXN010000030.1 GCA_030947085.1 Pseudomonadota bacterium
CGACGATCTCGCCCACCGGGCTGCCCAGTTCCTCCGACACCCGCCGCGCCACCGAACGCGCCGCCAGTCGGCGTGGCTGGGTACACCCGATCATGCCCGCCTCGCCGCGACCGGCGGCAAGGCACAATTTCGGCAGCTGGGTGGTCTTGCCCGAGCCAGTTTCACCGGCAATCACTACCACTTGGTGCTTGCGGATCAGCTCGATGATGTCATCGCCACGGGCACTGATCGGCAACGATTCGTCCAACCGAGTCGCGGGCTTGGTATCCACGCGCCGCTGCCGCCTGACAGCGGATCGCCCAATATCGGCTACCAGCGCAGCCAGTTTGTTTTCGTCCGGTTTCCGCGACAGCGCACGCCAGCGCCCCAGCAATCGACCGAAATCGCGACTGGCGACGGTATCGAGCTGTTGACGCAGACGGCGGAGATCAGGGCCGCCAGCGGAATTCGGGGTGGGCGTGTGGTTATCGTTCATTTAGCCGGCCATGATAACCGCAGCCGATTCGCGACCGGCGAGATCCGGGCTATCGAAACAACACAAACAGCATGGGCAGATTATCCGTCAGCGGATGTCCATCGAATCAGCGCCATGGATATCGCCGTCCGTCACACGGTTTGCGGGCAAGTGGCCGCTTGCGTCGAACGATTCAACGGCTGCTCCGCATAGGTCATGGCTTTTGCTATGACGTCCGCGGGGAAACCCATGCGCTCCAGCAGCCTGATGGCATTTCGCTCGGTCGCGGCACCGGAGCGCAACTTGTAGTCGAAAAACCCGTCCAACTCGGGCTCTTCCTGAAAATGAAAGAGCTCGTAGTGCTTGCTCAGCGGCGCCTGAAGCTCGACATCGTGCGTGGTGACAAGTACCAACGCCTTCCGGCACAGGGATTCCAATACCGCTCTGGCTGCTGCAACTCGCTCGACGGTATTGGTTCCGTTGAAAAGCTCATCGATCACGAACACGGTCAGGTCGCGTCGCCTGCCCTCTTCGATAAACGAGTGAATTGCCTCGATTTCCGAAAAATAGTGACTTTTACCCTGCTCCACGGATTGGTCGCCCAAAATCGATGCCATCACGCAAGCTCGCGGAATAGTCGCCCTGGAGGCGAGGCAAAATCCCAGGGTCCTTCCCAGAATGATGTTGATGCCAAGCATCTTGATAAAGGTGGTCTTGCCGGCCATGTTCGAGCCCGTGATCAGGGCCGAGCGTTGCTCCAGACAGATGGAATTGGCCACCGGATGGGCCAGCAGCGGATGGTGACCATCGCGGATATTCAACAGCGCGCCATCCACGACATCGGGCTGGCAGTGATCCGGGTAACGCTCAAGGAAGGAGGCGATCGCGATGGCGGCGTCAAGCGAGCCGATGGCTTCAAACGTTGGTACCAACCGGGATCGAACCAGGAAGAAGCGGTCTGACGCGCGAGAAAAAGCGATCAACTCCGTCAGGAACGCTCCATTGAACAAGACGGAAACAAGATCGATCGTTGGGGATTTCAGGAAGGAGAACCAGCGCAGCGTCTTTCGCACTTCAGCACGATTCGTCGCTTCTCCGGCAAGCTGGCTCAATTGTGGAATTGAGGGATAGCGGCTGTGCATCGACGCGAGTCCGTCCGCCAACTTCATCATCTGGGCACAGCTAGCCAGCGCGTAGGCATCCCGATGAACGTGCCAGTACGTGCGCCAGAGGATGACGACATTCAATCCCAGCATGGCCAACCAGATCCAGATCGGCCATGACCAAGCGATCACGGCAATAAGGGTCACCAATGACGCCAAGCCCCACAATTTCAGCAGGCCCTGGCGCTTGAGCTGTTTCGGGGCATCGTCAAATATCAGGCGGGCGATATCTGTGTTGGACTCTCCCCGCAAAGCCGCCAGCTTCAGCTGGATCTCCTCCCGTAGCAATCCGTTGGACCGAAGCTCATCGTAAACCGCGTATTGACCCGTCTGCTCCCCGGGCTCTTCCACATATTCGCGCAGCTTGCGAAAAAGCGACTGACTGCCGAGCGGTGTTGTCGTGGAGTCCAGGCGCGAAAATATCGCTGGAAACTCAAGGTCGCGCCACGTCCTGTCGTCAACGCAGCTCCGGGAAAATTCGTGTCGAACCAGATCGAAGTAGAGACTTTGGCACCAGCCACCCTTCGATCCCGGCTTCGCCCAACGAGCGCGTAATTCAACCATTTTCCTGCGCTGCGGCGACAAGGCTTCGATCAGCCTCGCACACGAGTCTTTCAGGCGATGATTCATCCGCACGCGAAGTTCCTATCCTGGATAGCACCCGCAAGCGGCGGACGCCAAGATGTAGTGCCAGATCGCTCTGGATCGAAGTCGTCGACTAGACCCTGATTCGTCTGGATCGGTACGGATGGTTGAGCTGCTCGCTACGCGACCGTTCGCCTCGTGAAGGTATCACTTAGCCCTTCGGAGCAGGCCCTTTCACCGCCGTAACGAAGCCATCCGGACGGATGTGTTTTGCATAAGCTTGCTGCACATCGCTAGCGGTGAGTTTGAGATAGTGCTCGGCGGCGATGGTCATCGCGTTCAGCGGCTTGTCCTCAGTGGCCAGGCTCAGCAGCTGCCCGCCGATGGCGCCGAAGCTGGATTCGCCCAGCGGAATCTGCCGCAGCAGGATGCCCTTGGCACGCTTCAGCTCGATCTCGCTCACTGGCGCGCGCTGCATCTGCTTCAGGTCCTGCACCACCAGCTCGCGCGCTGCGGCAACCTTGTCCGCATCCGCACCGAATGACACCGTATAGGTGCTGCGGCTCTTTCCCAGATCGAAGCTGCTGTCCACGCTATAGACCAGCCCGCGCTTGTCGCGCAGGTCATGAAACAAGCGTGACGCGTAGAAGCCGCCGCCTAGTACTTCGTTGCCCAGGTAGAGCGCATAACGGGCCGGGTCGTTGCGGGTGACCGCGATGGTTTGCGACATCTGCACGCTGTCCTGGCTGGCACTGGTGTCGGGCACATTCAACTGGCCGGCCTTGTTTGCTGACACTGCGGCGTAGTCCACGGCTGGCTTGACGCCCTGGGTTTTCCAATCGCCAAAGGCCTGCTCGACCAGCTGTTTCGCGTGGGCCGGGTCGACCTTGCCGACGATGACGATGGTGGTCATGTCAGGGCGGAACGTGGTGCGGTAATAGCTCCGTACCTTGTCCGGCGTCAGCGCCATCACGTT
>JALYXN010000398.1 GCA_030947085.1 Pseudomonadota bacterium
CCGATGACCCGCACGTGTTGCGGACCATCCAGGTACACGCCGAACAAGATGTCCTTGATCCGGTTGTTTTCAATGACCGCGCCATCCACCCCTTTCTCGATATATATCCCCGCATTCATGGTCGTGAGGTCACGGCCTGAGTTGCGGATGGTCAGATTGCGCAAAGCGACCCCGGCGCTACGGATCCGTACCACGTCGCCCTGTCCATCCCCATCGAGAATGACGCCGGGTTGCCCGTTCAACGTCACCGGTTGGGCGAGCACAAGATGCACGTGATAAATCCCGGGAGCGACGCTCACCACGGCACCGGGTGCCGCGGCAGCAATCGCCTGTTGCAGATCACCTTCGGCATGCGCTGTCGGCGTCATGACGATGGCAGCGACAGCAAGCATCACCACGCACAGCCACCGATGGCTCAAAGCGTGCCTCACGTCGTGACGGGAAGGTGCGCCTTCCGCCGCAGCCGAGACTCCGGCCGAAGGCGCACGATTCATCAGGCCTCCACCAGCATCCGACCGCGCATTTCCAGATGCAGCGCGTGGCAGAAGAAGGTGCAGTAGTACCAGTAGACGCCGGCCTTGTCGGCAGTGAAGGTGACCGAGGAAGTCTCCTGCGGACTGATCTCCATGTTCAGGTCATGGTCGGAGAGGCAGAATCCATGGGTCAGATCCTCGATGGTGTCGACATTGGTGACCGCTACAGTCACTTCATCGCCCTTTTTCACCTTGAAGCTGTCCAGGCCGTACTTCGGCGCCGAACTGGTCATGTACACAAAGACCTTGTTGCCCTCGCGGATGACTTTGTTGTCGGTCTCCAGGGTGATGCCGTGTTTTTTTGCTTGGGCAACGGTTTCGGCGAAGAACGGATCGTTGCGATCCCATTTGCGCTTGATCTTGCCCGCCAGCATCTTGGCCGGAATGATCACCGCGTCATGCGGTTCCGAATAAACCGGCGCGTCCGCCACCAGCACCATCTTGTCACCGGAAATATCGATCAATTGGTCGAGGTCGGGATGCAACGGACCGGTCGCCAGGAAACGATCCTTCGAGAACTTGTTCAACGACACCAACCATTTGCCATCGGCATCCCGCGTCTCACCCAACGAGGTGTGGTTGTGGCCGGGCTGGTAGGCAACATCAAGCTTCTGGCGTAGGTAGTTGACCTTCTTGCCCGCATGGGCGTCGATCGCGTCTTGGATGTTCCATTTCACGATCTGGCTGTCGATGAACAGCGTCGTGTAGGCATTGCCACGACCGTCGTAAGCCGTGTGCAACGGCCCCAAGCCCAGTTCGGGCTCAGCCACCACGGCATCGCGTGGGTCCTTGAGCTTGCCGGCAAAGTAGTCATCGACCTTGCTCCACGCCATCAGGGTGACCGTCGGCGATAACTTGCCGGCGGCAGCGAAATACTTGCCGTCCGGGGTAGCGTTGATGCCGTGCGGACTTTTCGGGACCGGGATGTACATGGTCAGTTCCGAACCATGGCGTCCATCCAACACCGGCACCTTGGACGTGCCGATGGTCTTGAACTTTCCGGCCTTTACCGCCGCCTCGATGCGCTTGATGTTGAACACGACAGCCCAGTCGCGCTCGTTTTGCATCATGCCGGCCAGATCCACGGCCTCCTCGCTGTTGTAGCAGGTCGAGGCGACGTACTTGCCCTCGTAATCGCAATCGGTATTGTCCAGGTTGCCGTCGACGATGACCTGCCATGCCACTTCCATGGTGTCGCCGTTTACTGCTGTGAACACGCACTGGTATTTTTTCGGATCGTCCAGGTCACGACCATCATTGGGGCTGGGCACCCTGAATTCCGAGTTGGCGAACACGTAACCTGTCCGCGGCTCACGCTGCACGCGCAGGCCGTGGACGTCCGCGACATTGGGGATACTGAGGATCTTGTCGGTGCGCATCACGTCACAGCGGATGCGTGCGATTCGACAGCCCGTTTTGTCGTTCATGAACAGGTAGCGCCCGTCGTAATGACCGTTCGTCTGGCTCATGTGCGGATGATGCAGGTCACCACCCCGGGGAAATTTATCGCCCAGCACCCGCTTGCTTTCGTTGGTGATGCCCCAGCCGACGGCGAAATCCGTGTTGAACACCGGAATCCGCATCAGTTCACGCATCGATGGCAGTCCCAGGATACGCATTTCGCCGGACTGGCCGCCGCTCCAGAAACCGTAGTATTCGTCGAGCTTGCCCGGTGCGACGTGATCTTCCGGTTCAGCGGTGGATGCCGCGGCCACGGATTGTGCCGTGCCCGGCGCGGCCGGTCCTCCAGCCGCCGGGGTGGCCGTACGACCGCATCCGGCCAGCAGTACACCGCCGGCTCCGGCCAGCCCCGCCATGGCACTTACTCGCATGAAATTGCGTCGCGACGCGTTTCCTGGCTGGCCAGGCAAGGAGTCGATCTCTTCTTTCGTCAATGCACGGATCGAACCGGTTTTCAATTCCGGATTCTGGTCGTTGGTCTTGTCGCTCATGGTTATCGCTCCTCAAAATTCGATGAATTCCCAAACACGTCGCCGCACTACACGGACACGTCCGCCGGAGCACCGGCATCTTGCGCACCCACCACGAACACAGGCGTCGGCAGCGGACGCGATACACCCTCACGCTTCTCGCGTTTTTTGCGACGCTCGACCAGCGGTGGGCACTTGCGATCGTTGTTGTATGTCACCTGGCAATCCAGGCAGTAGTGACACTCGTTGTAGTTGATAGGCCCCAGCGGACTGATCGCCCTGACCTCGCACTCGACGGCGCAGACCTGGCAGGGATGTCCGCACTCCTTGCGCCGACGCAGCCACTCGAACAGACGCCAGCGCCCCGAAACAGCCAGGCCAGCACCCAGCGGGCAGACGTAGCGGCAGAAGAATTTATTGATGAACGCTGCCGCGACAAGCAGGAAGACTGCGTAGAGGACAAAGCCCCAGGAGCGCATGAAGTGCAAGGTGACGGCGGTCTTGAACGGCTCAACCTCCGCGAAGCGCTCGGCCAGACCGACCGATTGCAGCGACAGCCCGAACAGGAACAGCAACACGATGTACTTGATCGCCCACAGCCGCTCATGCACATACGATGGCGGTTCCAACTGCGGCACCTTGAACTTCACCGCCAGCTTGTTGATCAGCACCTGCATGGCGCCAAACGGGCACAGCCAGCCGCAATACACGCCCCTTCCCACCAGCAGCAGGGAGACCGCCACGAAGACCCACAGGATGAAGATCAGTGGATCCATCAAGAAGGTGGACCAGTGGAAGCCGTGCATCACCGAATTGACGAAGGTCAGAATGTTGACCACCGAAAGCTGCGCCAGGCCGTACCAGCCGATGAACACGACGGTGTAGATGAGGAAGCCGACCCGCACGCGCTCCAGCAGCTTCGGACGCTTGACCACCCAATCCTGGAAAACCAGGATCAGCGACAGGAAGAACAGCCCGGCCACCAGCACCGCAATCTGGAAGCGCTTGGCGTACCAGATCTTCACCCACAATGGCGCGTCATCTGGAATCGGGCTGACTTTGGGCTGGGTGACGTAGTCGGCCGGTATCTGATAGCTGCCGGAAAATGTGCTGTAGATGCTTTTCAGCGGCCCGATCTGGCGGTTCACCAGCAGTTGCACGGTCCATGGGGCACCGGGATTGAAGCCCTGGCCATGGCGCAGGATAAAGATGCCCTTCTCGTTGAACGACGGCATCCCCACCAGATCCGGCTGGTCCAGCACCACGAAGTCGCTGTCCTTGAACAGGAACAACTTTCCCGCCTGCATGACGTGCAGGCGGTCAAAGACACCGCCGCGGACATAGCCGACGCCCTTAAACGAGTAGAGCCCCCTGGCGACGACCGCGATGGCTTCGTCACCCGGCTTCAGATTCTGTGCCATCGTGGTGTAGCCGGAATCACCCAGCAGGTTTCTGCCTACCGTCGGCGGCGTAACGTCGCCGTAGTAGAGATCGATGAAGTCATCGTTCTCGTGGCCGGCTACCGGTGCGGTCGGATCATCAATGAGACCGCTCTCCGGCTGGCCCTTGAACGCTTTGGCGACCATCCCCCGATCAAGGTGCAACCGGCGAAACGCGCCATTACCAGTCAGCTGCGTCCAGTCCGCCTTCTTGAAGTAGTCGGTCTTGATTGTCGCCGGAGCACTGGCAGTGGCCTTGCGACCGCTGACGAGGTTCCGCGACACGGCCACTTCCAGCGCGGCGTTCATGATCGTCTCGTTGACCACCATCGAGGTCACGGTGGCGCTGCTTATCGCATCGATCTTGATCGATCCCGGCGCGCTGCTGCCGCCCACGACGATCTGATCCTTGACGTTGTGGCCGACGTAGCGCGCGACAAAGTCATACAGTTTCTGCACCGGGATGCCGACCAGCAAAATGGGCTCGTTTTGCTGAAGCACCCTGGTGCCGAGAATCTTTCCGCTCTGATCGATCGCCACCAGAATATTCACCGGATCGCCGGAGTACGCCGGAACTGGTGCCACCATCACTGACTCGAACACGTAGCCGATGACTTTGTCACCGTCGTAGACCGGGGCTGCCGGTGGCTTGCCGGAGATATCCCCAAATCGTGTGGCGGCAGGGAAGTAGCCGTGGACTTCGGGAAATTTCTGGTCGACGCCGGCCGCCGCATCCATCGAGAAGACGACCAGAAGACAGGTCACGCACAACAGGAGCAGCCGCCTGGCAAGCGGGGTGCGGTGCATTACTCCGGAAAGAGCAGGGGCTTTCGATGGCCATGTGCGCATGTCAGGCCACCTCCGCCTTGCCCGATACCTGCGGAAGGTCCTTCGAACGCCAACTCCTGCTGCCGTCCCTGGAGAAGACCAGCCATTGGTCGTTCTTCGAGGCCATCACTTCCCGCAAGCGCGGTACCGGCATGGAGGCCGCGGCAACACTCATCGCATCGGCATCCACCGAGGTTTCCCCCATCACCGTGACGCTGGAGTAGTTCAGCGGGGAATAACCGGTGTGCGGATTGATCACATGAAACAAGGTCTTGTCAGCCGAATAGAAGATCCGGTAGTTGCCCGAGGTACCCAGCGCGGCGTTGCGTATCGTCACGATGGCCGCGACTTTGTTGATGTCAGTCGGATCAACGATGCCCACATGCCATTGACGGTTCGAATCGCTGCCGGAAATCGCGCGTATATCGCCACCCGCATCCACCAGGGCGCTTTCGATACCGGCCGCCTTCAGCGCGGCAATGCCCTGGTCGATCACGTATCCCTTGGCCAGCCCGTCCAGCGTGATGGACATGCCCGGCTGGGTGAAGCGCACGCCCGTGGCATCCAGCGCAATGCGACGATAGTTGATCAGATGGTCCTTTTCCCCGATCTGTGCACGATCGCCCGCATCAAGCACGGCGGGCTGGCGCAATGACTCGAACAACTGCAGCACCGGCAATACACTGATATCGAAGTCGCCATCCGTTATCGAGGAAATAGCCAGCGAGCGATGCAGCACCTCCCTGAGTTCGGGGGGCAGGTTTTCCAGATGCCCCTCACGATTCAGACGTGCCACCGGACCCGCGGGATCGAAGCGCGTGAGCACCGCCACGGTCTCCTCCATGCGCCGGAATGCGGCGTCGATGGCGACCCCCGCCTTGTCGACATCGTCGGCCAGGCAGGTGATCGCCACCGAGGTTTGCATCAGCGTCTGTTCGCGACGCACTTCGAACAGGTTGCGTTCGCGCCTGAGCACGAACCAGCCCGATCCGCCCACCACTCCTGCCGCCGCCACGCCGGCGATGGCCTTGAGCAGCCGACGCCTGCCGGGCAAAAACCGTTCTTCCGTTGCCTCCGGAACTCGCATGACATCAGCCTCCCGCGGCTGCAAACCATTTAAAAAAAACCTTCAGGCGAGGCCGTTGCAGCCTTGCTTCAGGCTTTGCGCGCGTACATCACGCACCAGCCCTGCGGTGCAATGTCTCCTTCGACGACCTTGCAGGTGCCTTTGGCCGTCGGTGTTTTCCCGGGGATGAAATGGATGCAGTTGTCGCACTGGTCCGCGCCATGCGGCTTGGCCTGATACATCGCCACACCCTGGGACGCTTTGCCGGCCTGCGCGCGCGCAGCCCCGGCCTTCAGCAAACCGGTACCGGCAATGGCGCCTATCGCGGCAATGGTGATGCCGCTGCGAATCAGCTTGCGACGACTTTCATTGATGTTGTCAGTGATCTCTTTCATGAAGGCTCTCTCTCTGTTGGCGGGGGTGATCAGGTATGGATGGTCTCGAAGCCGCGTGCATCGGTCCGTTCCACTTCAAGCGGCGACCAACGATTTACTGTCGGCGGCTGCCTGTGCTGGCGTGGCGACGCGATCAGGCTCATCCTCGACGTACGCACTGACGCCCAACCTACGTCGAAGCGCTGGGCTGGTCGTGGTGTATTGCAATGGAACTTTCTTGCCGGGGTTCAGATATTCCCCTGCCGCGAACGCACACAATGCCGCTTCGTGAAATCCCGACAGAATCAGTTTCTTCTTGCCTGGATAGCTGTTGACATCACCTACCGCGAAAATGCCTGGCGTTGAGGTCTGGAACGTGGAGTTGTCCACGGCTAACTGGCGCTGCTCCAGCGTCAGACCCCATTCGGCGATCGGCCCC
>JALYXN010000238.1 GCA_030947085.1 Pseudomonadota bacterium
ATATCGAAAAGCACGCGTTTTCCCGTTGAGATGCTGGTCGCCACGTTTAACTGTGACAGTTTGTCGAGAGGGTCGCGAACCAATGGCCTGATGCGGTGACAACTCGACGGTCAGACTATCAGCAGGAGCGCAAGCCGCCAATGCCGGAGCGCGACGCGCTGTTGGCGGCTGCCGACTGCCCCGGTACAGTGCTGCAGCTTTCATGGCGTGCTGCCCACCATGTCGCTCGGCAACCGCTTCCTGAGGACCGCGCGAACCATCCATCTTTACGTGGGTGATTTGAACCCGAAGTTCTTCGATCTGTTCGTTCACGCGCTTGCTCGTGCCGAAAGATCAGGCGACAGTCGGCCTGCGGACGACGTTGCTGGCAGTGTGCTGGATGGTGGACGCAGTGCGTCTTGCGCACCAGCGCTTCCGCCTCGGTGAGCCACTTGCCCGGCATCGTGAATACCAGTACACCTTCGATGCCGAAGTCGGCCAGGATCTGGCCGGTGACGTCAGTATCGGCGGGCAGCCGGACTTTTTTGCTGACGGCGATATCTCCCACCGACTGTCTCGCTTCGCCTGACGTCTACCTTTCGCTCGGTAAGTGGCGTTCCCACAGCCACGTCGAGCCATGCATGCAACCAGTCCGGGAACACTTCGACATGTCCGCGGTAGGACATCGGCTGCTGGACGAAGCCTATCGCCTGTTGGCGGCGCTGCCCCTGCTGATACTTGCTTTGATCATCATCTGGATCGCATGGATGCTGGGTGGCTGGCTTTCGCAGCGCTCGCTGCTGAATCGGGTGGCGCGGCGCAATCCGTTCCTGGTCGATCTGGCTCGCACCACCGTCCGCTGGCTGGTCGTAGCGGCAGGATTCCTGATTGCGTTGGAGATCCTCAACGCCACCTCATTAGTCGGTGCCGTCCTGGGCACGGCAGGCGTGCTGGGTGTGGCGCTCGGCTTTGCCTTCAAGGACATCCTGGAAAACTATCTCGCCGGCATCCTGATGAGTCTGCGCCAGCCATTTGCGCCGCGCGACCACGTGGTAATTGCCGGAAACGAGGGCACCGTGGTTTCGCTGACCTCGCGCGCCACGATCCTGATGACACCCGATGGCAATTATCTGCGACTGCCCAATGCGCTGGTATTTAGCAGCGTGATGCTCAATTACACCCGCAATCCGACGCGTCGTTTCCAGTTCGAGGTGGGTATCGGCGTCAACGAGAATCTGGTGCGCGCACAACGAATCGGTATTGCTGAACTGGTCCAGCTCAGTGGCGTTATCGCTGCGCCGCCACCCCGCGCGTTCATCAACGCACTGGGTGATTCCAATGTACAAATGCGTTTTCAGGGCTGGGTTGATCAGGGCAGTCACGACTTTCTGCAGGTGCGCAGCGAAGCGATCCGCTGCGTCAAGCTGGCGCTGGAGGCTGCCGACATGGACATGCCCGAGCCGATTTATCGCGTGCAGCTGACCGAGCCGGTGAAAGCGCCCCCAGCGTTGGCGCCGCAACGTGAGGCGGTAGACATAGCCGATGCCGAATCCGGACCGGTGGACACGCTGGCGCACCGCGACGTGTTGAATCAGGTCGACCAGGATCGGCATACCCGCGAATCGGCCGACCTGCTCAATCCCGCCGCGCCAAGAGAATAGGTCGGATAAAAGCCCGAGTGCGCCGGCTGCGACGTTTCACCGATGGCTCACCTTGCTCCTCGTAGCTTCTGCCGGGTCGCTGTTTGATCCATCTCCGGAGACTGCTGCCATGGCTCGTCCCATCTGGACCGGAACTCTGTCCTTCGGTTTGCTCAACGTTCCCGTTTCGCTGATGTCCGGCGAGCGAAGGACCGACCTGCATTTTCGGATGCTGGACTCGCGCGACAAGAAACCCGTGCGCTATGAAAGAGTCAACGCCGATACCGGCGATGAAGTGCCCTGGAAGGACATCGTCAAGGCGTTCGAGTACGACAAGGGCAGTTATGTCGTACTGGAGGAAAAAGACATGAAGGCAGCGGCGCCGGAGCGCCATGAAACAGTGGAAGTGGAGGCTTTCGTCGATGCAGGCAGCATTGCACCGCAGTACTACGACAAGCCCTATGTGCTGGTGCCGGCCAAAAAGGCCGAAAAAGGCTACGTTTTGCTGCGTGAAACCTTGAAATCGACGAAGCAGATCGGCATCGCGCGGGTGGTCATTCGTACACGCGAATATCTCGCCGCGGTGATCCCGCAGGACGATGCGCTGATCCTGCAGCTGTTGCGCTATGCGCAGGAGGTCATCGATCCGGCTGATTACAAACTGCCTGACGGCGAGGCCTCGAGCTACCGGATCACGCCCAAGGAGATGGACATGGCCAAGCAACTGGTCAGCTCCATGTCAAGCCAGTGGAAGCCGGACGAATACCACGACGAATTCCGGGCGCGCCTCGAGGCGGTGATCCAGAAGAAGATGAAGGCCAGTGGCGCGACCACCACGTCCGATGATATCGAGCCGGAGATCGCCGGAGACGCCACCACCAATGTGGTCGATTTCATGTCCCTGCTTAAAAAGAGCATTGCGGGCAACAAGCGCACGCCGGCACAAGAGACGGCAACGAAAAAGACCGCATCGAAGAAAAGTGTGAAAACGGCCGCGACCACCAAAACGGCGGCGAAAAGCACGCGCAAGGCGGCCGGCAAGACCAGCGGAAAGGCGTCTGGACGCAAGGCAGGTTGAGCAATGAGCCTGCGCGTCGACGCGACCGAGCGACAGTCCGATCAACCATCCGGATTTCCACGCGGGGAAGACTCGAAGCCTTTCGCTCGCGCCGTGAGTGGTGCGAGCCCGGATCGTGAGCTGGTCGAGCTCGCTCGCCATAGTTGTAGTGACTTTTCTGAATGGCAGCGGGTGATCGATGGCCGCTCCAAAGCCAGGTGGTTGAAGTGGCCTCTCGTGGCCGGACCGGGGAGGGGCTGCTGCGCCCGGCGCGCTTCATACGACTGCGTGAGGACAAGCCGCTGAAGGAAATGAGGCCACCAGAAACCGCGGAGAAGATCATGCAGATCAGCCACGCCGATCGGCGCGTGTTCGCCGATTGCGATTACACCAAGGGCGACGTCGCCGACTATTACTGCAAGGTGGCCAGGTGGATCATGCCGGAGTTGTCGGATCGACCGCTTTCATTGGTGCGCTGTCCGGACGGAAGCCAGAAACCCTGTTTCTTCCAGAAGCATCACGCCGACAGTTTCGGCCCCG
>JALYXN010000441.1 GCA_030947085.1 Pseudomonadota bacterium
TTTGTCAACGGCGATGAGCCGCCGATGCTGTTGATGCAAGGCACCGGCGACAAGATCGTGGGACCGAAGAATACCCAGTCACTAGCCCGCGCGCTACGCGCGCAAAACGAACCGGTCGAGGTGAAGCGGTTCCCCGACATCGGCCATTTCGCGATTCTGTTCGCGATGTCGCGGCCGCTGCGCAGCAAGGCGCCGGTCATCGATGATGCGGCACGGTTCATCACGGCGCATTCGGGGGACACGTTGGAACCCAACCGGCCTGATCGAACTCGCGATGCGGACGCCGCTAGCGTTGGTCACTGAGTGTGGCATTACACCTTGGTAAAGCGTCGTACGGGAAGGCTTGGGGCCTCCCCTCCCCCTTGAAGCAAAATTACTTTTTTTTGAATGCTGACGCGCGAGCAGGATGCATGCCAACAGCGGTGCTATTCCCGGAAGTCGCGCATGCGTCCAATGACCGGGACTTCTGGCTCGGTGCAGCGAGACATGCCTCGCTGCACTCTCCTCAAAGTATAGGGATGCCGCTTATGGAACTGCGATCACTACTTCACTACATTGCTTGACCTGCGCTACCACGCGGCGCTCGACGGCGAATCCATGCCAATCCAATGATACCGAGACCGAGGCCAAGGATTCCGAGAGACGACGGCTCCGGCACCGCTGTCGCAGCAACACCGGTCAAGATACCGACCCCGGGATTGGACTCGTAACCGAAGCTCAACAAAGTTGGACTGAATGAGAGGCTTCCATTGCTGACTCCATAGCCATACACCTCCGCGTAGCCATAGTGCACGCCGTCAGCGAGCGCAAATGACAAGCCAACAAAGGCATCAGTGCTGGAATAGGAAATGGGTGCGGGAGTTGAATAGGCGAGAAACGGTCCAAGCAACGAGCCATCGATCAGTGCGCCGGAGTTATAACTGGTAGGTGCCGCAGGATTGTAAAACGGGGCACCCAGACTTGAGACCAGGCCGCTGCCGCCCGTAGACACAAAGATCGGACCTTGGGGGCTACCAAAGCCGGTGTCCATTCCGCTGAACGTGTAACTGGCCTGACCGTTGGCAATGCTGAGGGTATAAGGGCTTCCCAGCAGGCCGACGTTCAACGTGCTGCCGACGACAGTCGCCTGAGTCGGCGCAACGAAACCACCGATACCGATCAAGCAAGAGAGAGCGGCGAGGGCGCGAATTTTGGCTTTCATTGTCAACTCCTTTGGATTTGGATCATTACGACTCTGGATTCGTATTAGGTCCCTGCAGAACGCCACAGAGAAGACAGTGAAAGCAATTCCTGCGCCATTAAATTTATGTGATTGATTGTTATATTATTCTTGTGCCTTTTTCTATATCCACCCCACTTTTTTTTCGGGGAGTGTAAACAATAGCGACACTATTAATGCCTAAAAAAGTGCCGTGTCAAAGGGCGCAGGTCGACGCGATGCGGAAACAGGCATATCCCGATCTCGGATATTTATCGCTGATCCCGTCGCCCATGGCGGAAGAGGTAGCCCGGAATTCGAAGCGATGTCCAGTCTGAACGTCGTGGTGGGTTGCCGCGCGTTCTTAAAAGGTGGGGTGTTGGCCATTGAACTGCTGACGCCGGCACGGGAATACCTGCGATCAGGGCAACCATATCGCTGGTCGCTCGAGGTTGAATGCGGAGGTACGCGTGAATATTGCAGTCGCCGCATCGAGATCGCCTTGATTGGGACTGGTGCTGTAGGCGTTGAGCGGTGGCGCAGCCTGCGTGCTTCGGCCGCAGAGCAACCGGCCGAATCACGCAGGCTGCATCATTAGGTATCTAACAAAAAAAATGGCGCGCCAGTCAGATCACTGGCGCGCCACATGGCACTTGCTGATACAAACTGATCGGCAGCCGTTACCTCGCAATAGACGCAGGATCCTGCGCCTTTTTCAACGCGCTGCACAGCTGGATCGACTCGCTGGTCTGCGCCAGCCCACGCTCGATACCCGCCGCATCCTGCGATTTTCCCTTGAAGAAAGCCTGCAGGCGATCACCTTCGTCAGCAGTGCAGCTGCCGCCAGCGGCCACCGACGGCAAACGGCCGCCGGAGAAGCTGCCGGTGCGCTTGAGGATCGGGGCATAGTGCGCGGTGAACCAGTTCCACAATGCATCACGCTTGGCCACGGTATCGCGACCGCCGTGAAGCAGCATGGCCATCTCGCCGACCTTGACGTTCTTGTCCAGCGCCAGATCGCGCACCCGCTCGGCCAGGGCCGGATCATTCACGTTGGACAGGCCCTCAAGGATCGCGTTGCGCAGCGCCGCGTCGCTGGTGTGCGGCAATTCCGCCATCAGTGCATCGACTGCCGGCTTGCCGTGTTCCTGCACCGCCACGCCGAGCGCATTACCCAGCACATCAGGATCGGCCGCGGCCAGGTTCAGACGTCCATCCGCCTTCTTCTCCAGCGCGGCATCGCCCTGCTTAAGCAACGCGGCCCGCACCGACGGCAGCTTGAAGTCAAGACCGAGGGTGCCGGCCAGCGTGCTGCGCATCAGCGAGGCATCTTCCGGCTCGCCGGCCTTGCGCTGATAACCCAGCTGCTGCAGGCGGCCCAGATACGCATCCTTGACCCAGGTCGTCAGCGTCGCACGCTGTGCATCGGTAGCCGCTTCGTGTTGATAGATCCACTCCACTTCGCCCAGCGGCGCTGTGGCCACTTCGCGAATCTTCGAGTTGGTCAACGGCTTCAACGCGGCCAGCACATCGCCGGCATCCAGGTCGCCATGATGGAAGGCGGCGCCGATGCCATCGGCATAGGCGAGCTGCTCGGCATCGCTGAGCTTGCCGGCCTCGGCGGTAAGCCGGGCCAGATCCTGCTTGTCCATGCTGAAACGGTAATACCCGCTGGCGTTGGCGTTGGGCATGATCCAGGTCGGGTGGCTTGCACCAGTCAGCACCATCGAACCGGTGGCCTTGTCGAGCATGTCGCAGGTGACCTTGCTGCCGCCAGCGGTGCCATAGCGCACGCATACCGGCACGCCCCATACGCGCTGGCTGTCACCCTTGCTGCCCAGCGGCAGGTAACGGCTCTGGCTCAGCTGCAACACGGTTTTGCCGTCTTTCTGCTCCAGCTTCGTCTGCACGTAAGGCACGCCGGACTGGTCGAGGAAACTGTGGAAAGCGTGCTTGAACGCGTCACCCTTGTTGGCCGCCGTGGCGATGGCGTCGACCAGATCGTTGGTGACCGCGTTACCGAACTTGTGCTTCTGGATGTAGGCGCGCATGCCCTTCTGGAAGGTTTTCTCGCCCACATAGTTCTCGAACATTGCGATCACGCCGGCACCCTTCTGATAGGTGATGCCGTCGAACGCGGTCATGATGTCGCCGTTGCCGGTGATCGGCTGAGTGATGCGACGCGCACTGACCAGGCTGTCGTTGCCCATCGCGCCCTGCGCACCGTCGACGCGGTCGAGATCGGCGCGGTATTCCGGGTGCACTTCCATGGTGACTTTCTGCTGCATCCAGGTCGCAAACGCCTCGTTGAGCCAGATGTCGTTCCACCATTGCATGGTTACGGTGTCGCCGGTCCACTGATGCGCCAGCTCATGCGCGGTGACGTTGAACGAGCCCTGCACGTTCTTCGCCGGCGAGTCCTTGTCCAGCAGCAGCAGCCAGTCACGGAAGGTGACCAGGCCGGCGTTTTCCATCGCGCCCGCGGCAAAATCCGGCGCGGCCAGCACGTCGAGCTTGTCCCACGGGTAGCCGAAGCCGTAATAGTTTTCCAGCGCGTGAATGATGCTCGGCGTCTCGCCCAGCACGTGTTTCATCCGATGGGCTTCACCCTCGGAGGCGATGCCGCGCAGCGGCAGCGGCGTGGAGCGGTACGCGTCCGGCGTGATATCCGGCGCCGTTTCGATGCTCCAGGGCCCCACCCCGAATGCCACCAGATAGGTCGGCAGCGGCAGCGTCTGCGCGAACGTCAGCGTCTTCCAGCCCTTGCCCGCAGCCGCTTCCTTGACCTGCTGGGTATTGGCGACGCCGGTTTCGTCGGACGGAATCGTCAGGCTGATGTCGAACGGTGTCTTGAAGCCCGGCTCGTCGAAACTTGGAAATGCGTAGCGTGCGCTGATCGGCTCCATCTGCGTCATCGCGTACGGCTTGCCCTTGGCGCTGACTTTGTACAAACCCTGCAGCTGCGCATTGAGCGGAGCGCTGTAGACGAACTTCAGGCTCAACGTCTGCGGCTGCAGCGTGCTACCGAAATCCACCCGGACCACACCGGCCTTCGGATCCGCCTCGACGTAATTGCCAGTGAGAACCTTGCCGGCGGCGTCGGTGATTTCCACGCTCGACACCTTCAACTCGCTGCCATCGAGCCACACGTGGTCCGAGGCCTTGGTCAGCTTGACCTTGATCGTGGTGGTGCCGGAGAAATTCTCCTTCGCCGGATCCACCTTGAACGACAGCTGGTAGGACTGCGGCACGGCCCAGCCCGGCAAGCGGCCCTGTGGCACCTGGTCGGCGGATGCGGCAAACGCGGCGCCGCAGCAGGCAGCCAATGCGGTAAGCATGAGAGGACGAACAAGACGGCGCATGAAGTATTCCTGATGTGGGGAACTTCCCACGCTAAATCTGCGGTGACTTTCGGCACAGTGCCAGAAGGCACGGATAGCCGGTCGAGCTGGGAAAGGTGGCGCCAACCTTGATGGCGCATTCCAGTGGGTTGCCAAGCAGCAACGCAAGAGCGCGGACAGCCAGGAGCCCAGCGCCGCGGCGAAAGCTGGAACTTGTATTGCTACGGCTGATTGCTAACATCGAACCCATAGCAACAACCTATCGCCTTGCGAGTAAAAGACATGAATCTTCGCGATCTTCAGTATCTGGTCTCGCTCGCCGAGCACCGGCACTTCGGACGAGCGGCCCAGGCCTGTTTTGTCAGTCAGCCGACCCTTTCCACCCAGATCAAGAAGCTGGAGGGCGAGCTGGGCGTGCCGCTGGTCGAACGCACGCCGCGCAAGGTGTTGCTGACCGAGGTCGGCCGGGACATCGCCAGTCGCGCGCGCGACGTGCTCAATGAAATCGAACAGATCCGCGGCGTGGCCCGGCGCACCCTGGACCCGCAGTCGGGCACCGTGCGGCTGGGTATCTTTCCGACACTCGGCCCGTATCTGCTGCCACACGTGCTGCCGCTGGTGCGCAAAGCGTTTCCGCGACTGGAGCTGCTACTGGTGGAGGAAAAAACCGAGACGGTGCTGCGCCTGCTGCGCGAGGGACGGCTGGATGCCTGCATCCTGGCCCTGCCCCTGCACGAGGACAGTCTGCACAGCGAATTCCTGTTCGAGGAGCCGTTTGTGCTGGCGGTGTCCGCAGAACATCCGCTGGCCCACCAGCAGGGTCAGCTGAAACTCGCTGACCTGTCCAACCAGAACCTGTTGCTGCTCGAAGACGGCCACTGCCTGCGTGACCAGGCACTGGAGGTCTGCCACCTTGCCGGCGCGGGTGAGCGCAGCGGCTTTCGTGCCACCAGCCTGGAGACGCTGCGCCAAATGGTGGCGGCCAACGTCGGTATCACGCTGCTGCCGGTGACGGCGGTGAAGCCACCGGTGGCACCGGTGGAAAACCTGCACCTGATCGAATTCAAGGGGCCCGCGCCGAGCCGGCGCATCGCCATGGTATGGCGCAAGAGTTCGGCGTTGGATGGATTCCTGAAACAGTTGGCGGAGGTGCTGCGCCACCTTCCCGAAGGCCTGCTCGACACGCGCAGCGCCGTAACGCTCCCCGCGGCTCCGGCGGCGGCGGAAGCAGCAGCAGCGGCAGCGGTAGCGCCAGCATCCGAAGACGGCACCGGTCGCGGCTAGCCGTGACCGTGATCCCGTGAACATGGGCAAACTTCTGTTTTGCGCGGCCACCTTGCTGGCGCTGTGCTTTTAGGTGGCGGGCAGACATCAGCGCCAGCTGCCATCGGCACCCGGCGTGCTGGCGGCGCCGGCGCAACCTGCTGCGCCAACATGCACACGATCCCGGTCGATGCCGGCGTCAAACGCCAGCCTGAGGACGTGCGGCAAGCTCCGGTCATTCACTTGGAAGGCTTCTGGGCAATGCCAGCCGCGCCGATGGCTGACACTGGAATACCTCGATGACGCGCGACGACACCGGCGGCGGTGCGTGCGAACTGGTCTATGTCGAAAGCGTCAGTACCGTGACGCCGTGACGGCGATCAATAGGTCTGCAGGCTGACCAATGGAGCGTCGCGCTGCCAGCGTCCGCGTCCGCCAAGTGCTTCCAGTTCGATGACCACGCTGACGCCCACCAACTCGGCGCCCAGTTGCTCGACCAGCGACGCCGCAGCCGCCAGGGTGCCGCCGGTTGCCAGCACGTCGTCCACCAGCAGCACCCGTTCACCAGGCTCGATGGCGCTGGCCTGGGCCTCCAGCCGATCGCTGCCGTATTCCAGTTGATAATCCACCGCGACCAGTGGCGGCGGCAGCTTGCCCGGTTTGCGCAGCGGCACGAAGCCTGCCCGCAGCCGGTGCGCCAGCGCGGCGCCGAAGATGAAACCACGCGCCTCGATGCCGCACACGGCCTGGACGCCGCTATCCAGCCATGGGGCGGCCAGTGCATCAATGCAGCGAGCGAAGGCATCCGCATCGGCCAGCAACGGCGAGACATCACGAAACACCACGCCAGAACGGGGGAAATCCGGTACTGCACGGATCAGTCGGTCAAAGTTCTGCATCGGTTTCCTGGAACGCGGGCGGGCGCGATCAGCAGGCAGCACCCAGCGGTCCGTCCGGCAGATCAACGTAGTCCGCCATGACTTGCCGTGCCTCGCTCAGCTGCGCCTCGACCTCATTGACGATGGACTGCGCCAACGGGACGCTCGATACAGGCACCATCACCGCGATGTAATCCATCGCTGGCAGCTGGCCGACGGCGCCGGTGAGATATTCGCCCGAGATGAAGGCCGGAATCTCGCTGGCTTCCAGCGCATCCTTGACCAGATGGGCATCGAACAGATTTTCGGCGCGATAGATGATGTGCATGACCCGCAAGCTAACCCGCGCAACGGTGCGGAGCAAGCAGGAACTGCTCGCGCCACGCTGCGCCCGATGCCGGCGACAGGTAAACTGGGCTGTTCCCACTTACCGCCCGCGAGCCGCCTGATGTCGATTGAAAATCCCGCCGATGTATCCGCCATTGCGGCAGTGGCGCCGGGCCAGCAGGATTTCATCCGGCAGATCGTGCGCGACGATCTCGCCGCCGGCAGGCATCAGGCGGTGCACACGCGGTTTCCGCCGGAGCCCAATGGCTATCTGCATATCGGTCACGCCAAGGCGATCTGCCTCAACTTCGGTATCGCCGGCGAGTTCAACGGCTGGTGCAACCTGCGGCTGGACGACACCAACCCGGACAAGGAAGATCCCGAATTCGTCGAAGGGATCAAGGATGACGTGCGCTGGCTCGGTTTCCAGTGGCATGCGCTGCGGCACGCCTCGGATTATTTCGAGGTGTTCTATCGCTCCGCGCTGAAGCTGATCGAAGACGGCGTAGCCTATGTCGACGATCTGAATGCCGAGCAGATGCGCGCTTATCGCGGCACCCTGACCGAAGGCGGCCGACCTTCGCCAAGCCGCGATCGCAGCGTGGCGGAGAACCTCGATCTGTTCAGGCGCATGCGCGCGGGCGAGTTCGCCGACGGCAGCAAGACCCTGCGCGCGAAGATCGACATGAGCGCCGGTAACATCAACCTGCGCGATCCAGCGATCTACCGCATCCGCAAGGTGACCCACCAGAACACCGGTGACGCATGGCCGATCTACCCGATGTACGACTTCGCGCACTCCCTGTCCGATGCGCTGGAAGGCATCACCCACTCGCTGTGCACGCTGGAGTTCGAGGATCACCGGCCGCT
>JALYXN010000442.1 GCA_030947085.1 Pseudomonadota bacterium
GCGGAATATTGTTGCCGCTTTCGGCAGCGATCACGTCACGCGCGTCGACCTCCCGATACAGCCGATCTTCATCAGCCAGCGCTGCGAAGTTGGCGGTTTCGTGCAGGCGGCAGATTGGGCAGGCAACGGTTCGCCGTGAGGCAGTTTGTCAGTGACGCGCCAGCGAAGGTCACGCGATGGCGTCGATGCCCCGATCGAGGCCAGCGGCATTCGGTTTCCACCCGCTGAGCAGCACGGTCCGCCGGTCTCTCATCACAGCGTGTGGCGGTCCGCGTTGTAAGCTTGAACACTTCAACGCCTATCCGCAGGAGCACCCGATGGAAGCCCAGGCCACCTCTCGTCGTCCCCGCCGCGGCATCGTTTTTGCCGTCCTGGCGCTGATTGTGCTCGTCATGCTGCTGCTGTCCGTGCTGATGTGGTGGTGGGACACTGAGCCGCGCCTGTTCGATCCGGTGAAAGTGACGCAGGTCAAGATGCAGGACCTGCAGCGCCCGGTCAGTATTGGCGCCACCACGACGGTCACCCTGATCACGTCGGTGGAGACGCTGCTGGACAAACGGGGCGGCTATCTCAGCAATGACAAGTTGCCGCCAGGCGTGTTGATGGACAACCTGCCCAACTGGGAATTCGGTTCGCTCACTGCGTCACGTGACCTGGTTCGCGCGCTGCGCAATGACTTCAGTCGTTCCCAGGCCCAGTCGACCGAAGACAAGGACCTGGCCGATGCCGATCCCTTGCTCAACAGTCCCAACGATCGCTGGCTGCTGCCCAGTTCGGAAAGCCAGTACCGCAAGGCCGTCAGGCATCTGGACGGCTATCTGAAGCGCCTCGGTGACCCCGACGACAGCAGTGCGCATTTCTACGCCCGAGCCGACAATCTCGCTGACTATCTGCAGTTGGCCTCATCGCGCTTGGGCTCGCTGTCGCAGCGGCTATCGGCCAGTGTCGGCCAGATCCGGGTGGGCGATGTCGATGGGCCGGCCACCGCGTCCACCGTTGGCGGTGGCCCGACCATGGGCCGCATGGTGAAGACGCCCTGGCTCAAGCTTGACGACAATTTCTACGAAGCCCGCGGCTACACCTGGACACTGCTCGAGCAGCTTAAGGCGATCCAGCAGGATTTCGGCCCGATCCTGCGCAGCAAGCACGCCGATATCAGCCTGCAGCAGGTCATCCGCGAGCTGGAAGATGCCCAGCGCCCGTTACGCAGTCCGATGGTGCTCAACGGATCGCCGTTTGGCTTCTTCGCCAATCATTCGCTGGTGATGGCCAACTATGTGTCACGGGCCAACGCGGCAATCATCGACCTGCGCGAGTTGCTCAAGCGCGGTTGAGGACCCTGCACGCATGCCAGCACGAAAAACGGCGCGCCACCTTGGTGTGATGCGCCGTTGATGGGCTTGCTGCGGGGTCAGGCCTCGCCGGCTTCGTAGCGTTTGACGCCCGCCGTGATTTCCGCCTTGGCCTCCTCGACACCGACCCAGCCCTCGACCTTGACCCACTTGCCCTTCTCCAGATCCTTGTAGTGCTCGAAGAAGTGGCCGATACGCTCCAGCCAGTGCGGCGAGACGTCCTTCAGGTCGTGGATGTGCGCGTAGCCCGGAAAGATCTTCGGCGCCGGCACCACCAGCAGCTTTTCGTCGCTGCCCGCTTCGTCGGTCATCTTCAGCATGCCGACGGGCAGGCAGCGGATCACTGAGCCGGGAATCAGCGACAGCGGCAGCACCACCAAGGCGTCCAGCGGATCGCCGTCGCCACCCAGCGTGCCGGGCACATAGCCGTAGTTGCAGGGATAACGCATCGGAGTGGACAGGATACGGTCGACGAAAATCGCGCCGCTTTGCTTCTCTACCTCGTACTTGACCGGCTCGGCATCCTTGGGGATTTCGATGATGACGTTGATTTCATTCGGCACGTCGCGGCCGGCGGGGACGAGATGCAAACCCATGGAAGGTCCTTGCTGGGAATAGGAAAGTTGGCCGACAAGGATACGCCAAACGCTGCTGCGCCGCAGCAGGAGAGCCGTGAGGCGAGGCCCTTTCCTACGTCTGATTCAAATAAGGGCGCTGGCGCAACCATTTGGTGGCGATCCACTTTTCGCCGCGAACGACCGGCAGTCCGGCGTGCAGCGAGTGGCGGTCGCCGGCCTCGTAGGCGAAGTAGACGGCTGAGCCGCGGCGTGCGGTCACGGTCACCCCGACTTCGGGAAACGCCGTGCCACCGCCGTGTTCCGGAGTGTTGAGATACATCACCACACTGGCGATGCGCTGCCCGCCGATCTTGGTGATCGGTTCGAAGCTGGGCAGCTCCGGATCGAACCAGTCGTAGTGCGGCTCGTATTCCTGGCCCGGGAGGTAGTGCAGCACCTGCAAGGCTTCGCCATGATTGACCGGTACATCGAGCAGGTCCGCCAGCCGCTGCTCGATCACCCGGATCAACGGCAATTCATGCAGCGCGAAGAACATGCCCGCACTGGTTCGCCGCTCGTCGGCCTGGTATTTGCCGTCGGGGTCGACCACCAGCGCACGATCCAGCCGCGGTCGGGCCAGCTCGATCAGTTCGGCGCATTCCTGTGCGGTGAGGACGTTGTCCAGCACCCGCAACTCCGGCGACTCCATGCTCAGTGATACGCCAATGGCGTGACCGTTGACGACGACTTCAGGTGCTTCGGGATGGCGTGAGCGAAAGCCGGCCGGTTTCGGCTTGGCGGTCACGGCGTTCAACGCCGCCAGCGGGATCTTCATCACCGCGCTGACGATGCTGCGGCTCTCCTTGGGGTGATAGCCGTTCTCCTTCATCAGCCGCAGCACGTCGTGCACACCGTGACCGGCGCGGGTGGTGGCGAGGATCCATTCGCGCAGTTCGGGGCTGATCGCAGGGGTTTTGTTTTGCATCGGTCGTGAGGCGGGGGAAATTGGAAACAAAGTCTAGCGCAGCTGCCGTCGGCGACTTACGCAGGAACGGCGAGGCCCGTGGCAAGAAAAGAGCAGGCAACGCCGGCTTCTTTCCATGGGTTGGTCGGCTCGCCGATCTATTTCAGCTGATCCCACAGAAAATCGTAGGCCAGCGCATGCATGGTCGCCGACTGCTGGTTGTCGGCGCCGGCACCGTGGCCGCCTTCCAGATTTTCGTAGAACCACACGTTGGGAAGGCCCATCGCCTGCATCTTCGCCGCCATCTTGCGTGCCTGCACCGGGCCGACGCGATCGTCGCTGGTGGTGGTGTAGAACAGCACCGGCGGGTAATGGCCGTCTTTGCTGACGTTCTGGTAGGGCGAAAACGTCTTGATGAACTTCCAGTCGTCGGTGTCCGGATTGCCGTATTCGGCCATCCACGAGGCGCCGGCCGACAAGTGCGTATAGCGCTTCATGTCCAGCAGCGGCACTTCGCAGGCAATCGCGCCGAACAGTTGCGGGTACTCGGTCAGCATGTTGCCCATCAGCAAGCCGCCGTTGCTGCCGCCTTCGGCACCGAGGTGGCTGGCTGAGGTGATGCCGCGCCTGACCAGATCCTCGGCGACGGCGGCGAAATCCTCATAGGCGCGAGGACGCTGCGCCTTCAGCGCGGCTTGGTGCCATGGCGGCCCGTATTCGCCACCGCCGCGAATATTGGCGATCACGTAGACGCCGCCGCGTTGCAGCCATGCACGGCCGATGCTGCCGCTGTAGTGCGGCTGCAACGACACCTCAAAGCCGCCGTAACCGTAGAGCAGGGTGCGGTTGGCGCCATCGGCCTTGAGCCCTTTGGGTGCAATCTCGAAGTAAGGCACGCGGGTGCCGTCTTTCGAATGGACAAAGTGCTGGCT
>JALYXN010000444.1 GCA_030947085.1 Pseudomonadota bacterium
CGTGCGCGAGCCGTCGTCACCCAGCGGGCCGAGGCCTTCGATAAGGAATAGCCGCTCGATCCGCTCCGGCATCGCCGCCGCCACCAGCGAGGAGACGCCGGCACCCAGAGAATGCCCGAGCAAGGTAAAGCGATGCAGCTGCAGCGTCTCGACGACGGCGAGCACGTCGCGGACATAGTCGAGATAGTGATAGCTGGCGCCCGCGGGCAGGTGATCGGAATGACCGTGGCCGGACAGATCCAGCGCAATCACGTGATGGCGTTCGGCAAGCAGCGGCGCCACGCGGGCGAAGCTGGCGGCGTTGTCCAGCCAGCCGTGCAGGGCCAGCAGCGGCGGTAGCGCCTCGTCACCCCATCGCTGTGCGCGCAGTGAAAGGTGCGCTATCCGGATGGTGGATTCAGTCGGCGTCTGCACGAAGCGCCCTGGCCCGTTGCTGGGCGTCGACACGCCGTTGCCGTACGGCAGCGGGATCGTAGTCGGCGGCGAATTCCGGCCAGCCCTGGGTGTGTTGCAACACCAGCGACGTCAGGCTGCTCACTTGGCCTTCGCTGTCGTTGAGGGCGGGGATGTAGCGCAGCGTTTCACCGCCGGCGCCGATGAAGAAGTCGCGATTCTGCATCGCGATTTCCTCCAGCGTTTCCAGGCAATCCACGGCAAAACCGGGGCAGGCGACATCGAGTTTACGCACGCCATCAGCGGCAAGCTGGCGCACCACTGCATCGGTATACGGATGCAACCAGCGCTCGCGGCCAAGCCGGGACTGAAAGCTGATCACCAGTTGCTGTTCGCTCAACTGCAGCCGCTCGCGCAGCAGGCGCGCGGTGGCATGGCACTGGCAAAAATACGGATCGCCCTCGTGCAGGTAGCGTTCGGGGATGCCGTGGAAGGACAGCAGCAGTTTTTCCCCGCGTCCGTGGGTCGCCCACCAGCGCTCGATGCTGAGGGCGAGCGCATCGATGTGCTTTGGATCGTCGTGATAGTCGTTGACGATGCGCAGCTCCGGTGGCCAGCGCAAGGTTTTCACCGCGTCGGCCACCGCATCGATAACCGAGCCGGTGGACGTGGCCGAATACTGGGGATACAGCGGCAGCACCAGCAGCCGGCGCACGCCTTCGCGCTGCAGCTGGGCGATGGTGTTCACCACCGATGGCGCGCCATAGCGCATGGCAAGCGCCACCCGCACGGGCGCCTCGGGGCGTTGCCGCAAGAGTTCGGTCTGCAATCCGGCGGCGACTGCCTCGCTGCCCACCCGAAGGGGCGAGCCCTGCGCTGTCCATATCTTGCTGTAGGCGTGTGCCGAACGTTTTGGCCGGAACCGGAGAATCACGCCGTGAAGAATCAGCCACCACAGCCAGCGCGGGTATTCGATCACGCGCGGGTCGGCGAGAAACTCGGCCAGATACGGGCGTACCGCACTCGCTGTAGGCGCCGCTGGCGTGCCCAGGTTGACCAGCAACACGCCTGCCTGAACGGGCTGAACCGATGGCTCGTGGGAATAGCCGGCAAGGCCGGTATAGTTGTTGCTGAATGGCATCGCGGTCGTCGTGATTGAGTCAATCGTTAAGTCTGCCACAAGCCCGGTGTAACGCGTTGCGCCACCCTTCGATTCCCGAACCGAACTGAACCCGAACCCAAGCGGAGCTGCCCATGTTGAAGAAACCACTGCAACGCCTGCTGCTGATCGGCATGTCGCTGATGTTGCCGATCATGGCTGCTCACGCCGAAGATCCGCCGCTGACCCGGGCCCAGAATGCGGTGCGCGTGCTCGGTGACATCATGCAGGCACCGGACAAGGCCATTCCGCAGGACCTGTTGCGCGATGCCAAGGCCATCGCGGTGATCCCGGACCTGCTCAAGGTCGGTTTCGTGTTCGGCGGCCGGCGTGGTGAGGGCCTGATTTCGGTCAAGAGCCGCAACGGCACCTGGTCCAACCCGAGCTTCATCACCATGACCGGCGGCAGCATCGGTTTCCAGGCCGGTGTCTCCTCGACCGACGTGGTGCTGATCTTCCGCACGCAGCGCGGGGTGGATTCGATCGTCAGGGGCAAATTCACCCTGGGCGCCGATGCCTCCGCCGCGGCCGGCCCGGTGGGCCGTACCGCCACGGCGGCGACCGATGAGCAGTTGAAAGCCGAGATCTACTCCTATTCGCGCTCCCGCGGCCTGTTTGCCGGGGTGGCGCTGGATGGCTCCGCACTGCGCATCGATTACGATGCCAATGCCGCCGTCTATGGCGCCGGTGTCACGCCACGACGCATCTTTGAAGGTGGTGTCAGCAACGTGCCCACGCCTGTTGTCGATTTCCGGGACCGGCTGGAGGAGTACACTTCGCAGTGATGGCACAGGTATTGCCGCACTTGCGCGGCGTTGTTCTCAGCCAGCGGGATTCAGAGGTCGATTATGGGTTTTGACAGTTTGTGGCACTGGGGCATCTTGCTGGTGATCGTGCTGCTGGTGTTCGGTACCAAGAAGATTCGCAATCTCGGGCCGGATCTCGGCGCCGCCATTCGCGACTTCAAGAAAGGTCTCAGCGGCGACGACGATGCCAAGCAGAAGGAAGAAGAGGAGGCCCGGCGCAAGGAGGGCGAGCAACTGCGCGCCGATCCACCGCCAGCGGCCGACAGCACCAAGCAGAGTCAGCACGACTCCAGCGAAACCCGGTAATCGCGGAGCGGTTGGAGCGCTGCAATGATCGAGCTCAGTCTCGGCAAAATGGTCCTGCTGGCGCTGATCGCCCTGATCGTGCTCGGACCGGAGAAACTTCCCGGTGCGGCGCGCACGGCCGGCGCGCTGATGCGTCGGGTGCGCGGCGGCTGGGACAATGTGCGTGCCGAGGTCGAACGCGAGCTGGAAATCGAGCAGATCAAGCGCGCCGCGCGCGAAGCGGCGGCACAGGCCGAGGCTGCCCAGACCGCGGTGAAAGACGGTTTGAACACCGTGCACAAGCCGCTAAGCGAGGTCGTCGACAAAGTGACCTCGATGCCAAAGTCCGGCGCAGTGATGACCGAACTGAAGCCGGCTGAGCCTGCCCCGATCGTCGCGGACGTCCTGGCACCGGAAGACACGGCCGACAGCCCGCAGGCGGATCTGCCGCTGGGCGAGCCCCCGGCAGCGCCGCCATCGGCAAGGATGCCCCCGCATGACGACGCCTGAATCGGACGACCTCGGCGACAGCCTGCAACAGGGCTTGTTCTCCCATTTGCTGGAACTGCGCACGCGCCTGCTCAAGGCGGTGGCCGCCGTGGTGCTGGTGCTGCTGGCGCTGGTGCCCTTCGCCAATCGGCTTTACACCGAACTGGCCGCGCCGCTGGTGGCGCGCCTGCCCCAAGGCGCGCATCTGATCGCCACCGAGGTCACCAGCCCGTTCATCACGCCGCTGAAGCTGGCCTTCTATACGGCTCTGTTTGTCTGCATGCCGGTGATCCTGTATCAGCTGTGGGCGTTTGTCAGCCCGGGCCTGTACAAGCATGAAAAGCGCTTGGCCCGACCGTTGCTGGTGGCCGCGATGGCATTGTTCTATCTCGGCTGCGCTTTTGCGTACTTCCTGGTGCTGCCGGCAGCATTTCGCTTCCTCACGGCGGTCACGCCAGAGGGCGTGGAAATGATGACCGACATCAGCCACTACCTCGATTTCGTGATGCTGATGTTTTTTGCTTTCGGCCTCTGCTTCGAGGTGCCGGTGGCGGTGGTGGTGCTGGCGGCGATCGGTGTGGTCGATCTGGAGAAGCTGCGCAGTGGCCGACGTTTTGCCGTAGTCGGTGCCTTTGCGATTGCCGCGGTGATCACGCCGCCGGACATCACCTCGATGATGATGTTGGGCATCCCGATGTGCCTGCTTTACGAACTCGGATTGCTGGCCGTGCGCTGGCTGGTCAAGCCCGGTTCGTTGCGGCGTGACGCGGATGACTGATCAGTTCTGATCGATGCGCATCGGGTGGCAGCCGAATCCGTCGAATGAATCAATACAGATCGATCGGGTCGACATCGAGCGACCAGCGCACCTTTCGTGATGACGGCAGCGTAGCCAGGGCCAGCTGCCAAGAGCGCAACATGCCGTGCAGCGTGTTACGCGCGGCGGTCTCCAGTAACAGCTGGCCGCGATGGCGCCCTGCACGCAGCGGCATCGGCGCCGGCATCGGTCCCGAAATCTGCAACTGGTCGTTGATCGGCACGGCCGCTAGCGCGGCAGCCAGAAACCCATCCACCTGTTCGCGCTGCGGTGCGTCGACCCGCAGCAGTACCTGATGGCTGTACGGCGGCAGCTGGATCAACTGTCGCTCGATCAGCAGCTCGCGTGCCGCCGCCGCGTAACCCTGCGCCAGCAGGCTTCGCAGCAGCGGATGTTCGGGCTGATGGGTCTGCAGCACGACCCGCCCGGGCTTGTGCGAGCGGCCAGCGCGGCCGGCCACCTGCACCACCAGCTGGGCCAGCCGCTCGCTGGCGCGGAAGTCGACGCTGTGCAGTCCCTCGTCCACGCCGACGATAGCGACCAGGGTGAGGTTGGGCAGGTCATGTCCCTTGGCCAGCATCTGGGTGCCGACCAGGATGGCGGGCTGATCGTCTTTCAGGCTGGCCAGGATGTCCTCGAAGGCGTCACGCCGGCGGGTGGTTTCGCGATCCACCCGCAGCACCGGCACCTGCGGAAATTGTGCCAGCAGGGCTTCCTCCAGCCGCTCGGTGCCCTGTCCCTGAGGCGTGAGATCGGTGGCCGCGCAGGTCGGGCAGGCCGCTGGCAGGCGCTGGCGGAAATCGCAGTGATGGCATATCAGCTGACGCCGCCCCGCATGCAGGGTCAGCGGCCGCTCGCAACGGGGGCACTCGGCGTGCCAGCCGCAGCTGTGGCATAGCAGCACCGGCGCGTAACCGCGACGGTTGCGGAATACCAAAACCTGTTCCCCGCGTGCCACCGTCTCGGCCACGGCGGTCAGCAAGGCTGGTGACAGTCCGTGCTCCAGTCGCTGGGCGCGGACGTCGATGATCTGCACCTGCGGCGGCCGGATCGCGCCGGGACGCGCGCGCAGATGCAGGGTGCGATAGCGACCGGCCTGCGCATTGGCCAGCGATTCCAGCGAGGGCGTACCCGAACCCAGCAGCACCGGAATGCCCAGCGCACGCGCGCGCACCACGGCCAGGTCGCGGGCGTGATAACGAAATCCGTCCTGCTGCTTGTAGGCACTGTCGTGTTCCTCGTCGACGATGATCACGCCGGCCTGCGGCAGCGGCGTGAAAACCGCCGAGCGCGTACCCAGGATCACCCGCGCGTTGCCGGCGCGGGCACGCAGCCAGGCGCGAGCGCGGTCGCCTTCGGACAGGCCCGAATGCAGTACCTCGATCAGCACGCCGAGGCGCTCGCGCAGGCGCCGCACCGTTTGCGGCGCCAGTCCAATTTCCGGTACCAACAACAGCGCCTGCTTGCCCTGGGCTAGCACCGCCTCGATCAGGGCCAGATAGACCTCGGTCTTGCCACTGCCGGTGACCCCATCGAGCAGAAACGGTTGGTAGCTGCCCAGACTGGCACTGACCACGCTTACCGCCTGCTGTTGCTCGTCGCTGAGTTGCGGTGCGAACGACGCTGGCAGGGTGCGGTGCAGCGGCGCACGTTCACTGCGCTCGAGCAGGCCGGCGCCGGCCAGTCGCCGCGCCGCCTCGCGCCACCCGGGGTGACGCTCGTTGAGCTCCTGCGCACTCAGCGCACCGTCGGCGAGCAGGGCGATCACGGCCTTGCTGCCGCCGCGCCGGCTACCGGCGTCGTGAGCGGACCGCCCGGCGGACGTCAGCGACCAGTATTCATCGCCAATGGGCGGCAGCGGTCGCGCCTCGCGCAGGGCCAGCGGCAAGGCGTTGGCGTAAGCCTCGCCCGGTGCGCCCAGCCAGTAGTCGGCGGCCCAGGCCAATGTGCGCATCAGTTCGGCGTCCAGTAGCGGCTCGTCATCCAGCAGCCGCAGCACTTGCTTCAGGCGGCCACGGTCAACACTGGCCTCGGCATCGATGGCAACCACCACCCCGACCATTCTGCCGCGCCCAAACGGTACCTGCACCCGACTGCCCATACGCGCAACACCGGCGGCGGGCGGCAAGTAATCGAACAGGGTCGGCAGCGGTATCGGCAAAGCGATGCGAAGGACGGCAGGCATGGTCACCTCGTGGCGTGCCAGTGTAACTGCGTCACCGACACGCGGTATCGGCACACGGCAGCGGCCACGCACCCACCATCAAGTTGCACGATATTGTTGGCTGTCTATCGAGAAGTTCGAGGTAAGTGACTATCCTGCGGCGCTTTTTACCTTTATCCACAATGCCTGTGGATAAGTCTGTGGATGCAGCGGGGAAGGGGCGCTCCAAAGGGCGTGGCAGCGCCTTTTACGACAGGTTGACGAAAATGTGGTCAGGTAAAAAAACTCATTTATTTCAATAGCTTGAAAATTCATATCAGTCAGCGGTTACAGAAGTGACAAATGCGCTGGGTAAGTCTTGACAGAGCGATGACGCTGTGCAAAACCTTTTCGCGAAGGCGGTGATAAGGACGCTCAATGGGCCATCCCCAAGGCCCCGGCGATCAACAACGCCAGCAGTACCAGCCAGAAATAGCACCAGCCGACAAACCAGAATTTGACCGCGGTC
>JALYXN010000456.1 GCA_030947085.1 Pseudomonadota bacterium
CGCAGCAAGGCATTCTCCGCCTCCAGTCGGCGCTGCCGACGCAGGCTGCTGCCCAGTGCGATCTGGGTGCGGATGATGCTGATCAGCCGCGCGTTGTCCCACGGCTTCTCGATGAAATCGCCAGCACCGCGACGCAGTGCATCCACCACCAGCGGCACGTTGCCCCAGGCCGTCATCACCACCAGCGGCAAATCCGGCATGCGTTGCCGCAACTGATCCAGCAGCGCCAGTCCTTCCTCGCCCGAGGTGGTGTCGCGGGTGTAGTTGAGGTCGATCAGGGCGCAGGCGAAATCGCGCTGATCGATCAACAGCAACGCCTCCGACGGTCCGCTCGCACCAACGCTGGCGATGCCTTCTGATTTCAGCAGCATGCGCAACGCCTCGCGCACATCGGCCTGATCGTCGACCAGCAACACGGTGGGGTGGGTTTCGCGTGTCATGAGTTTCCGTTCACTGATCAATGTCTGCTGCGGGTCAAGCATATCGGTTCGTGTTGCGCAGAGCTGCCGCCTGCCCTTGTGGGAGCGACTTCAGTCGCGATGCTCTTGCATGAGCGAATCAGAAGCGAAAACATCGCGACTGAAGTTGCTCCCACACGCAGAGGTTTGGCGGCGATGGTCATTCGTAACGCAGAGCGACCAGCGGATCGACCCGCAGCGCGCGGATCAGCGGCAGCAGACCTGCCAGCAAGGTGATCACTACAACCACCAGCACCACCGGCACGAACACCGCCATGTCGTGCGCCCGAGTGTGCAGGCTCGAATCAGCCAGCAGGCCGGACCACGGCCACGCCAGCAGCAAGCCCAATGCGAGACCCAGACCGAGTTGCCAGATCAATTGCCGGCCCACCGTGCGCACGATCGCCGTGGCGCCCGCACCAATAGCGCGGCGAATGCCAATCTCACGCGTCCGCTGCGCCACTGAAAACGCCAGCACGCCGTATAGCCCAGCCGCGGCAAGCAGCAGCGCCACCAGCCCGAGTGCGCTGAACACCTCGGTCAACACCACCAGGCTCGCACGCCCGGCCGCGATCGCCATCGCCTGATCGCGCGGTGCATACACGACCGCCTGCGCATCCACGCGGTGCACGATCGCGCTGAGTCGTGTCGCAAACGCCATCGCATCCCCATGCGTGCGCAGCGCCAGGCCCACGCGACGCAGTGGCGAAGCCCCCTCCGACTGCTGCAGTGACATCAGCAAACCGGGCCGTGGCTTCTCTAGCTCGTTGTCCATCTGCAACGGTTCGATCACACCGATTACGGTCATCGTGCTGGCGTTGGACCGATCGGGATACAACACCAGTCGCTGGCCAACCGCGTCGCGCCCGAGCCACAGCGCCTTCGCGGTTTTCCGATCGATCACGGTCACCGGCAGGCTGTCGGAACGATCGCGCGCATCGAAGAAACGCCCCTCGACCAGGTGCACGCCATACGTGCTGAGGAAATGGCTGTCGACAATACCCATCTGCGCCCACGGCCAGCCATCGACAGGGCGTGCCTGGCCCCGAGCGGAAATCGTCTCATGGCTGCCCAACTGCGCGCCGGGCACGGTGTTGGACGCCGTCGCATCGAGCACGTTGCCGTCGGCGCGCAATTGTTCGGTCACGCTGGCAAAGAAGCGCAAGCGCTGCTTGTCATCGGCATACGCCCGGGTCGGCAAGGCGACTTGCGCGGTCAGCACGTGGCTCGCATCCGTACCACCGGCCAGCGGGGCCGCGAACAACGTATTTAACGAACGGATCAAGGTGCCCGCGCCCACCAGCAGCACCACGGTCAGCATGATCTCCAGCACTACCAGCGTCCTGGCCACCCGCGCAAACGCGCCACCGGAGCCTTTGCCTCCTTCGCGCAACGCGCTGGACATGTCGGCATGCGCCGCGCGCCACGCCGGGATCAGCCCGGTCAGTGCGGTAGTGAGCAGCGCGAGGACCATCGCGAAGGCCAGCACGTTGCCATTGATACCGAGGTGCTGCAATTTGCTGGCTGAGCGGCCCACGCCCATATACTCCGCCACCATCCAGCGCTTGCCGAAATGCACGATCGGCAACGCCACCGCGAAAGCCATGGTGGCCAGCAACAAACTCTCCGCCAGTACTCCGGCCATCAAGCGTCCGCGACTGCAGCCCAAGGCACTGCGCAAGGCCAGCTCGCGGCGACGGTTCAAGGTTTGCACCAATTGCAGGTTGGCCACATTGACGCAGGCCAGCAGCAGTACCAGGGCACCGGCCGCAAACATCAGCCACACCCAGTGGCTCACTTGCTCGGACACGAATTGCACAGCCAGCGGTTTCACCGTCAAACGCATTTCTGCATCGTTGGGTGGTGCGCCATGACGCAAGCTGGCATTCAGCGCATCCAGTTGCTGACGCACTTCTGTCAGGCTGACGCCCGGCTTCGGCCGGGCCACCATGGCCACATCCAGGCCTTCGCTGGGGTGCAACGACAGCGCCGTCCACAGCTGGCTGGCATAGGGGAAATCAAAACCTTTCGGCATGACGCCGACCACCACGGCCCAATCGCCGTTCACCCTCACCGCACGACCCAGCACGCCCGGATCGGCATTGAAATCATGCCGCCACAAGGATTCACTCAGCAACACCACCGGTGCCGCACCCGGCTGGTCATCGGCTGCACTGAACGCACGCCCGAGTATCGGACGGACGCCAAGCATGCTCATCATCGACGCGGTCCAACGCGTGCCGTCGTAGCGGAGCGGGCCGTGGCCCTCGTCCAGGCTGATGCCCAC
>JALYXN010000460.1 GCA_030947085.1 Pseudomonadota bacterium
GCCTCGATACTGCCTCGCGTGCGGTACAGGGAAACCAGCAGCACGGTCGACAAGGTTGCCATTTCCATGGCGACCCACATGAAGCCCATGTTGTTGGTGGTCAATGCAAGCAGCATGGCGGCCATGAACAGCTGGTACATGCTGTGATAAAGCCGCAAGCGTCCCGGTGTGAGCCGGCCCTGGTTGGCCTCGATACGCATGTAGGGGCGCGAAAATACCGAGGTGGTGAAGCCAACCAGGGCGGTCAGCGCCACCAGGAAGACATTGAGCGGGTCGATGAAAAACTCTTCGTTCCACGCGGTCATCGGCCCGTGCCGGATGATCCGCAGCACCAGCAGGGCGGCCGCCAGCAGGGTGGCCAGACTGGTCGCCACGTTGATCTCCGCGGCATAGTGCTTCGCTCCCACCATGGCGAGCAGAGCCGCGCCGAGCAGAGGAAACCCCAATACCAACAGAATCTCCACGTCAGTCCTCCTTGAGAGATTCGAGTTGGTCAAGATCCAGGCTGTCGAACTGCTCCCGGATATGGAAGAAGAAGATCCCGAAGATGAACACGGCGACCAGCAGATCCAGCGCCATGCCCAGTTCCACCACCATCGGCATGCCGTAGGTCGTGGTAGTGGCGGCGAAGAACAGCCCGTTCTCCAGTGACAGGAAGCCGATCACCTGGGTAAAGGCCTTGCGGCGAGCCAGGATCATCAGGAACGACAGCAGGATGACGGCAATCGCAATGCCAAGCGTCTTGCGCAGAACCGTCGTGGCCAGCGCGCTGACCGGTTGTGCCAGGCCGAACGCGAAGATCACCAGACACAAACCCACCAGCATCAGCGTCGGCACATTGACCAGCGGCTCGTTGTCGCGCTCGATGCCCAGCTTGCGCATCAGCCGAAACAGGATAAAGGGCAGCACACAGACTTTCAGCAGCAGGGTCAGGCCGGCCGAGTAATACAAGTGGGTGAGATGGGCCGAGGTGGCTACCAGGACCGTCGAAGTCACCAGTACCACGCCCTGCCATACCAGCAGGATCAGCAGCCGGCGGCTGCGCCGCTCGGCCAGCATGGAGAACGAGATCAGCAGCAAGGCACCAGCCAGCATCTGGATGACTTGAGTGGTGAAGTTTACCGGCGGCATGCGATCACGCTCCCAGCAACAGGTAGACGAGCAGGCCAAGCACGGCGAGCAGGAAGGCCATGGTCAGAAACTCGGGGGCACGAAACAGCCGCAATTTGGCGGAAAGGGTTTCGAACAAGGCAAGCGCTGCGCCGGCGATGACGAGTTTCAGCAGCAAGGCGGCGATGGCGAGTGCCAGCAAGGCGGGGCCGGCACCATGCCGTGCGATACCCCAGGGCATGAACAACGCGAACCCGATGCAGGCGTAGTTGAGCAGTTTCAGCCACGAGGCCCACTCCAGCAGCGCCAAATGGCGTGCCGAATATTCCAGGACCATCGCCTCGTGGATCATCGTCAGTTCGAGATGGGTCGACGGGTTGTCGACCGGCAGGCGGGCGTTTTCAGCCAGCAGCACCATCACGAACGCCACGCCGGCAAAAAACAGGCTTGGATGCAGTATGAAATGCGGCTGGCTGAGAAAATTTTCCACCATCTCGGGCAGGGCGGTGCTGCCATGCGTCATGAAGGCGCTGAACAACACCATCAGCAGCGCCGGTTCGGCCAGGAAGCCGATCATCATTTCGCGCCGTGCGCCCATGCTGCCGAAGGCCGTGCCGATGTCCATCGCCGCCAGCGAGATGAAGACGCGTCCGGTGGCGAAGATGCCGACCAATGCAATCGCATCGGCAACGCGGGCCAGTGGCAGGTCGGTGGTCACCGAAGGAATGATCGCCGCGGCCACCACCATCGTGGAAAACACCACGTAGGGGGTGAGCCGAAACAGCCAGGATGCGTGGGTCGCCAGTGCCGCCTCCTTGTGGAACAGTTTGCGCAACACGAGGTAGGGCTGCCACAACGGCGGTGCCGAGCGGTTCTGCAGCCAGGCGCGACACTGCCCGACCCAACCGGCGAACAGCGGTGCGAGGGCGATCGCGAGCAGGCACTCGCTCACTTGCCAGACGTAGGCGATAACGCTCATAGCACCCATACCAGCAGCAGGATCAGGGTCATGAAGCTGTACAGCAGATAGGTGGATAGACGTCCGCCCTGCAGAACCATTACCCGCTCGGCGGTTCGCTGTACCAGACCGGCCAATGGCAGGTACAGCCGATACCAAAAGTGCTCCTGTACCCGCACGCGGTAATTGGGTTTTGCATCCGACGGATGGGGTAGCTCACGCTGCATCCGGAATACCGGGCCAAACAGGTGGCGGATCGGTTGGCCGAAGCCTTCGGCGGAATCCTGCATGCGCGGGGTCTGCCATGGGTAGCCGCAGTCCCATGGCGATGTGCGGCGAACGCGACCGTGATAAATGCGACGCACCAGTACAAAAGTGGCGCTGATCACGAGCAGCAGGCCAACCCACAGCCACAAGCCGCTGTACGAGGTCTGGCTGGACGTGACCGGCGTCATCCACCACGGCGACGGTCCGCGTTGCACGGTCGTGCCGACCAGTTGCCGGGTGATACGGCCCACGACATCCAGCGCGAATTGAGGAAATACGCCGATCAGGACGCAGCCCAGCGCCAGCCAGCTCAGGCCGATCCGCTCAAGCCAACCCGCGTCGTGCGCGTGCTCCAGCGCCTGCTCGCGTGGCTGCCCCAGAAAGATAACGCCATAGAATTTGACCATCACATAGCCGGCCAACGCTGCCGTCAGTGCCACCAGCGCCGCGCCCAGCGGCACGATCATATTGAGGAAGGTGTGCGGAATTTGCGGCGTTTGCAGAAAGGCCTGCAGCAGCAGCCATTCAGAGACAAACCCGTTCAGTGGCGGCAGTCCGGCGATGGCCAGTGAACCGATCAGCGCCAGCGCAGCCACCCACGGCATGTA
>JALYXN010000464.1 GCA_030947085.1 Pseudomonadota bacterium
TCCATTTGCAGGCTGCCGCCGAGCGGCCGGGCCAGGCCGTTCTGGAATTGCGCCCAGGTCAGCACGCGGCGTACGCGGCCGAACTGGTCGGCGGCGAGCTGGCCGGTGGCGCCGGGCACGTAGCTGCCCGGATGGGCGCGGAGCCAGTCGAGGTAGGGCACCAGATTCCATGCGTCCATGCCGAAGGCGAACAGGCGCGCGCTGCTGCCGGCGGCGGCGGGCAGGCGGGCGGCAAGATCGTCGCGGCTGGGCAGGCCCGGTTGGGCGTTGAATAACCAGGGCGAATCGCAGAATTCGACGCCATTGAGGTCGTTGTTGGCCTGCACGTCATCGTTGCCGGCGTAGACGTGCGAGGTGGCAAAGATCGGCAGGGTCACGCGGGCGACGCGCAGTTGCGGCACCAGCAGGCGTGCCTGTTCCGGACGCATGCTGATGAAGATGCCTGCGCTGGGCTGGGTGGTGTCGTTGGGCGTGCCGGCTGTGCCGGACGTGCCGGACACGGCGGGAGCGGCGGGGGCGGCGCTACCGGAAAGGTTCAGCGTGGCGATGGCGTTGCCGTAGTTGTTGGAGCCGGCGGGCAGGGTAATCATGCCCTCGAGCTGGCCACCGCGGGCGGCCAGCTCGGCCTTGAAAGCGCCGGCGGCGCGTTGGGCAAAATCGTCGCTGGAGATGAACACGTAGGCTTGGCGGACGCCGCGCTCGACCATGTGGTCGGCAGCTTGCGCCCCTTCGGTTTCCGGTAGCAGGCCGAACTCGCTGACGTCGCCGGCGGGCAACTGGCGGTTATCCGGGTGATTGAGGGCCAGCAGTGGCACCGGCAGCTGAGGCTGGCTGAACACGCCGGCCACTTCGCCGCGGGTCAGCGGGCCGACCACCATGTTGGCGCCATCGGCCACCGCCTGCTGATAGGCCTTTACCGCGGCGTCGGGAGTGCCGCCGCTGTTGTAGACGCGAACGGTCGGGCGGGGGGCATGGTTGCGACCTGCATCGAGATAGGCGGCAAAGAAACCTTCGCGAACGGAGGTGCTGGCGGCGGCGTAGTTGCCGTCGGCGGGCAGCAACAGGGCGACGTGGGCCGGCACTTTGTAGCCTTCGCGCACGTTGGCATCGGCACCGGGAAGCAGGGTGCCGACGGGTTGTTGCAGATCCGGCGTCGGCTGCGCCACCACCACGCCCAGGCGGGTGAGTGCTTCGTTGACCCACGGCAACATGCGGTCGCCGTGTTTCATCGCAGCGGCGCGCTGCTGCAGCGCCGTCACGCCGACCTGGTTGAGCAGGTCGAGAATCTGCTCACGGTTCTGCGAATGGTCGTAGCCATTCAGTTGATCATCCATCTGCACGCGCGTACGCGCCGCGCCCCAGTTGTCACCGCTGGCCACCATGGCGCGAGCGCGAAGCTCGAGCAGGCGCAACTGCAGTGACGCGGGAACGATGACATTGGGTTGGGTGGTGAGCCGTAACGCGGTGGCGGCGTCATTCCGCTTCAGCGCCAGTTCGGCCCGCAGCAAGTCCAGGCGCAGTGGCTCATCGTCGCTCAGTCGGTCGCGATTGATGGCGGCGAGGGTGTCGGCAGCGCGTTCGATCTGGCCTTCCTGACGCCATGCTTCGGCGGCTTGCAGTCGGTAACTGTCGGCGTGGCTGCCGGATTGCGAAGCCAGCGCGAGATAGGCTTGCGCGGCCTGTTCGAACTGGCCTTGTCGTGCCAGCGCGTCGGCACTTTGGGCCGCAGAGATCTCCGCTGGCGAACGTTGTGCGCTCATCGGCATGCAGCCGGCCAGGGCCAGTGAAAAAAGTAGTCCGATCGCGGCGGCTCGCGAGAGGCGCATCAAGCGCATGGGCGGTCCCTTGTTCGTCATGGTCATCAATGCGCGATCATAGCCGATCGTATTGTGACCTCACGACTCAGGGAATCCCGATGTCATCTGTTCAGCCAGGCTGTCTTTGGGTAGTGGCCACCCCGATCGGTCATCGCGACGATCTTTCTGCCCGCGCGATCGAGACGTTGCGCGGTGTGAACGTGATTGCGGCCGAGGACACCCGTCACAGCCGGCCGTTGCTGGTGCATCACAACATCGACACCCCGATGATCGCGCTGCATGACCACAACGAGCGCGACGCGGTGGACGCGATCGTGCGGCGGATGGCCGGCGGCGATTCGGTGGCGTTGATCTCCGATGCTGGCACGCCCTTGATCAGTGATCCGGGTTTTCGACTGGTGCGCGCCGCACGTGCGGCCGGCATCCGCTGCATCCCGATTCCCGGTGCCTGCGCCGCGATTGCCGCGTTGTCGGTGGCGGGACTGCCCAG
>JALYXN010000489.1 GCA_030947085.1 Pseudomonadota bacterium
TGTGCGCCGACCGGGCTGATCCAGACCACCTTGCCGACCACCGACAGGCGCTCGGTTTCCTCAGCCAGGGTGACCAGTACCACGACTTCGTCGCCCAGCGAATAGGACTGCGCGGTGGCGGCGAACAATCCGCCGTGTTTGAGGAACGGCATGTACGCGTTGTACAGCGAGGCCGCGTCCTTGATTTTCAGTGAAATGATGCCCTGACGGGCCGCCATGGGGTTCATGTTGTACTCCTGCCGGACGTTCGCACCGGCCGATCGATGATTGCGATCTTAGACGCTGTGTCCCCTGCGTGCCACAACCCTCTGGGCACTTTTGAAAATGAAGTCGGCATTCAGCGGCCGTCTGGCTGACAGGCCAGCCGTACACAGCACTCGTTGTCGAGATTGCCCCAGGACGCGGGCGGGACCCACCCAGCCACCCATGAGCCAGCCGGCTCGATCAACCCGCCGCCAAGGTCACCCAGTCGCCATAGTGATCCATGCCGGCCGCCCCGTTCAACCCGGGCAAGCCGTCGGTAGAGACGATGGGCTGAAAAACATGCCAGCGCATCGGCTTCGCGCAGGACGCCCAGGATTCAGGCGGATGTTTCTGCCAGCAACCGATTGCCGCGGTAGGGCGACGACCTCAAAGCTCGCACCAGCCCCAATGATCAAAGATCCACAAGGTGTGCAGATCCCATGCCAATTTGGCAAACGCGGGCGAGCCTGCTACGCCTGCATCGACGGTTAGATGAAACGAACCGTCCGGCGCCTGCTGCAACGGAGCTTCCGACCAACGCCAGCTACGGACATCGCTGGCGCTGGCCAGAGATAACCTCAACCAGGGCCGCATCCATGCGAGCGGACGCCACGGAAGCGCGCAAGTCGAGGCTGACGGCGCCGCCGTCACATCGACATAGCATTCAGGCCTCGCAGCCCACCGGCGCATGCGATCACCGCTGAGAACCATCTGACTGTAGTACTCCCGCAGAGCCGCGAGCTTGTTCCCCTGCTGCCCGGCCGAGCCGGTAATTTCCACACGACTGGCGCTGGGCGTCCGACCATGCACCAGATAGGTCAGCAGTTGCGGCTGAGAGGAAGATGCCTTGATCGCCAGCCGGACCAGGACATGGGCTGCCCCATGATCCGGATGCCGGTCGGCAATCGACGGCATCACCACGAGACTGGGTGCGAACGCCTCGATCACGCCAGCCACGCGGGTCACCGCATCAGATCCCGGCTGCATCAGGCGATCTGTCAGTCCCATGTCCGGCCAGCCAAGCGGCTGCAGCGCCTCTGGCGGGAGGTCGAGCTTTGTCATCGCCGCGAGAATTTCCGCATGTCGGCGAGATCCCCAGCGCCGACGCTCGGCGGGTCCGATGCGGAGGCGGCGCTCGACCCATCGCTGCGGCCACGGATTGTTGTCACCCGCGGTAAGCAAAAGGATCCGAACCGCTCCCCCGGCGGCCCGCACCTGCTGGATCAGGATGCCCGCGGCGAGGGTTTCGTCATCGGGGTGCGGCGCCACGACCAGCAATCGGGTCCGTGCGGAAAAGGTCGGCAGGCCGTTCACCATCAACGCCACTGAGCCAGCAGCTCAAGCAGCAGCAGATCCGCGCGCAAGGGCCCGCGCAGACTTTCCCGGGTGCGATTGACCATCTGGTACCACTCGCCCAATGATTCGACATCCATCTCGCTGCCCAGCGGTGCGTCGCCATCGCTCGATCGAGCCTTTATCTCATCGGCCGCCGCCTGGGCAGCGAACCATAGCCGCTGTGCCGGCGCGTTATCGAGCCAGCGCCTAACGACATCCATCGCCTCACCACGTCCTGCGGCCAGCGCGGCAAGATCCTTGCGCACCTCCAGTCGCTGCTCCAGCGCACCTTCCTCTGCCCACGCGCGAGCGAGACCCGGGTTGCCTCCCGCCGCCGCCAGCGCCTGATCAGCGTCAGGTACGCCTTCGGCCTCCAGCCACGCCATCGCTTCGGCTGCCGCGGGCGGATGGAATTCGATCCGCTGGCAGCGACTGCGAATGGTTTGCGGCAAACGCCACGGCGCATCAGCCAGCAGAATCAACAGGGTCTGCGCGGCGGGCTCTTCCAGGGTTTTCAGCAGCGCATTGGCGGCCGCGGCATTCATGGCATCGGCGGGATCGATGGTGGCCACCTGCCAACCGCCAAACTGACTGCTCATGGCCAGGCGTGCGGACAGCTCACGGACCTGATCGACCACGATCTCCGTCCGCGGCGTGCCATCCCTGCGCGGACCGAAGGTCAGCGAAATCACATCCGGGTGCGTACCCGCAGCTAGCAGCAAGCAGCTGCGGCAACGTCCGCAAGCGTCGCCATCCACTGGCGCGTTGCACAGCAGTCCGCGCAGGAAACGTCGGGCAAAGGCACGCTTGCCCAGTCCGGCCGCACCCGAAAGCAACAGCGCGTGCGGCAAGGCGTCACGCTGACGTCGCGCCTGCAGGCGCATCCAGTGTTCGCCATGCCACGGCATATCATTCATCGCCCGCTACCTTCGATCAGTACCGCCAGTGCCTCGGTCGCCGCCTGCAGCACCGCGTCAGGCCGCTGACTCGCGTCCAGAGTCCTGAAGCGGTCCGGCTCCGCCAGAGCGCGTGAGCGGTAGCCGGCTCGAACGCGCTCGAAGAACGCATCCGCTTCGATCTCGATCCGGTCGGCCTCACCTCGGTCAGCCGCACGAGCGCGTCCGGTCGATACCGGCAAGTCCAGCAACAGGGTGAGATCCGGCGTAATCCCGGCGCAGGCCCATCGTTCAAGCTCCGCGATTCGGCCGACCGGCTGACCACGGCCGCCGCCTTGATAGGCGTAGCTGGCATCGGCATAGCGATCGCACAGCACCCACTGCCCCGCTCGCAACGCCGGCTCGATCACTTCGCGCACCAGCTGAGCACGCGAGGCGAACATCAGCAGCAGTTCGGTTTCGGCGGCCAGTTCGCGGTGGACGGGATCGAGCACGATCGCACGTACCGCTTCGCCGATACTGGTGCCACCCGGTTCACGCGTCTGTACCAGCGCAATGCCGCGCTGCTGCATGTAACTGTGAAGACCGGTCAGCAAGGTGCTCTTGCCGGCGCCTTCACCGCCTTCAAGGCTGATCAATTTTCCGCGAACCGGGCTCATCGGCAACGCTTCCGCTGGTAGCAGTCGACATGGCGATTGTGTTCCGTCAGCGAGCTGGCGAACACATGGCCGCCGTTGCCGCGGGCGACGAAATACAGTGCGTCACCACCCGCAGGGTGCAGGGCGGCCTCTAGCGCCGGGATGCCCGGCAACGCGATCGGCGTCGGCGGCAGGCCGGCACGCGTGTAGGTGTTGTAGGGCGTATCGGTAGTCAGGTCGCTTTTGCGGATATTGCCGTCGTACTTTGCACCCATGCCATAAATCACGCTGGGATCCGTCTGCAACAGCATGTGGTCCTGCAGCCGACGCACGAACACACCGGCAATCTGCGCGCGCTCGGCCGGGAGGCCGGTTTCCTTCTCGACAATCGACGCCAGGATCAGTGCGTCGTACGGGGTCGCCAGGGGAAGATTCTTTGCCCGTTTGGGCCACAAGTCGGCAAGCGTCTTGACCATCGCTTGGTGTGCCCGGCGGAGGATGTCCAGATCCGTGTCGCCCTTTACGTAGGCGTAGGTTTCCGGCAGGAAGCGGCCTTCCGGCGCTTCGCCACCCGCGCCGATTTTCTGCATGATGGTA
>JALYXN010000528.1 GCA_030947085.1 Pseudomonadota bacterium
GCCACATAGAGCCAGCCCTGCCAGGTCGTGACGTAGGTGAAATCCGAGACCCACAGCTGGTTCGGTCGCTTGGCACAGAGCGATCGCCAGCGTGGTCGCCGGACGTGATTGGAGAGCGTTGTTTTCGATGAAGTTGAGACTGATTTCATATGGTGGTTATACGCTTTGCATAGGTTGGCGAAGAGAAAATGATTCGCTACCAGTTCGACAAAGTGAGGTGAAAGGCCGATTTCTCCAGATTGGGGACGATGTTTGGACGTCCAGGCGGCAGAGGAGAAACCGACAATTGACTAGCGCTTGCTTAACCTTCTCCATGGTTCAGTCGCACCGAACCCCACCATTTCGGTAATGCTTATGCACGACGTCAGCATGCACAACGCTCTTTTCAGCACTCACCGGGTACGGGCAGCCACGCGCACAACGTGCGAGCGCAGCGGTGGGTGAACGGGTGGGGAGCGAGCAGGATCACGCGCGCCACTCAACATGTATGGCGTTTCCCAAAGCTATAAAGACACGTTCGAGCTGCATCGAGCACTTCAAGACCGGTGAGCCGACGCTCACCTGATTCGAGGAATCGCTGACCGGGCGACTCGCCCGGTGGCGTCGCTGTTTCACTGTCCTTGTCATGAGAGAAAGCTATGGCCGACATCGCAATCATCGGTGGTGGCGCAGCGGGAGCGGCCGTCTTCGGGGAGCTCTTGCAGTGCCGTGCATCCGACCATGTCATCCACTGGATTGTGGGCCATTCGGTGCCCGGGCGGGGCGTTGCCTACGCAACCGATGACGACCGTCACCTGCTGAACGTTCGCGCTGCTGGCATGGGTGTTCGCCGAACACCGGGAAGATTTTGTTCAACATGCGAACGGGTCACTGGGTCGTGCGCAAGGTACCGATTTTCTGCCGCGGCGCGTATTCGGTGAGTTCGTCGAAGCGCAAGTGAGAGCGCAAATCGACGCCGCCCGTGCGCGTGGTCAGCGCTTTGCCATCCAAGCCGACCAGGCTGTTGGCGTGCATGCGGCGCCCCCGGGGGGCTATCAGGTCGAACTTGCTGACACAACGCGCCTGACTGTCGATGCTGTGGTTCTTGCTACCGGCGCGCTGTCGCCCAGACCACTGAAGTCAGTCTCAAACGAAGCCCTGACCAGTGGTCGATATGAACTCGATCCGTGGCGAATGGCGTCACGCGCGGAGGCGCCGAGGCGCGTGCTGGTCATTGGCACCGGCCTGACGGCGGTGGACACGCTGATTTCCGCCTCTACCCGCTGGCCATCCGCCGAGCTGGTCGCCGTATCTCGGCATGGCTTGATGCCCTTCCGGCATCCGCCGCTGCCATTGCCACCCTACCCCAGCCAGCCATCCCTCAACGCATCGCTCCTTGCGTGCCAACACGTGGCTTCCATGCTTCGGCTGATTCGCCAAGCCTTCACAGAGTTGCCCAGCGTCGATTGGCGCGCCGTTGTCGATGGTATGCGGCCGGTCAATGCCCAACTTTGGCAGCGATTCACCCTGGCGCAGCGCCGCCAGTTCATGCGTCATTTGCGCTGGGTGTGGGAGGCCTCGCGTCACCGTACCGCACCGGCATCTGCAGACAGGGTGGAAGTTTTGCGCGAGTGCGGTCGGTTGCAGGTGCACGCGGCGCGCGTCCTTTCCGTGGATGCCGGTGAAGTCCTGACCGTCACCGTGCGCAGCCGGGCGACGCAACTGCTCAGCACCTTCGAGGCTGACCTGGTTATCCAGGCGACCGGCCTCGACACCGCCGTCGCTTATGCGCAAGACCCATTGCTTGCGCAGCTGCTACGAGACGAACTGGCTACGCCTGATCCGCTGCACCTGGGCCTGTCAGGCTTGCCGAACGGCCAGCTTCTGGATCAGAAGGGATCAGCGCAACCGGGGCTCTATGCGATCGGATCGCTGCTGCGCGGCAGTCTGTGGGAGTGCACCGCCATGCCCGAGATCCGAACGGCCGCCCATCGGCTGGCCGAGTTATTGGTGCGGCAACTAGGGCATGTAGACACTGAAGAGGTGGCCTCCAGTATCTGAAACTTTTGGGTTGGTCGTGTCAAGGCATATGGCCGTCCGAATAACAAAGCTCTCTTTTGCATATCCACATGCAATTTGAGGATTTCGTGTCGCCCGTGAGGCGACGCTAGCCTGATCGCTCACCGGGATTTGGGAGTCCAGAACCATGAACAAACGTACCGTGATACTGGCCATGGCGGGCACGCTGATGGCGGCTTCCGCGATGGCAAAAGATGTGACTTTGCTCAATGCCTCATACGATCCCACGCGCGAACTCTACAAGGAGGTCAACCAGGCCTTTGCCGCCCAGTGGAAAGCCCAGCACGGGGATACCGTGACGATCCAGATGTCACATGATGGATCGGGTAAACAGGCCCGTTCCGTGGTGGAAGGCCTGCCGGCCGATGTCGTCACGCTGGCGCTGGCCTACGACATCGACGCGGTATCCGACCACGGCCTGATAGCGAAGGATTGGCAACAGCGCCTGCCAGACAACGCATCCCCGTATACGTCGACGATCGTTTTCCTGGTACGCAAGGGCAATCCGAAGCACATCAAGGACTGGCCCGACTTGATCAAATCCGGCGTCCAGGTCATTACCCCCAATCCCAAGACCTCCGGCGGCGCACGCTGGAACTTCCTGGCAGCGTGGGGCTACGCGCTGAAACAACCCGGCGGCAACGAAGCCAAGGCGAAGGCGTTCGTGCAAGCGCTGTACAAGAATGTACCCGTACTCGACACCGGCGCCCGTGGGTCCACCAACACCTTCGTGCAGCGCGGGGTTGGCGACGTGCTGCTGGCCTGGGAAAACGAGGCCTTGCTGTCGCAAAAAAAACTGGACAAGGACAGCCTCGAGATCGTGGTGCCATCAATCAGCATTCTTGCCGAGCCACCGGTGGCCGTGGTGGACAAGAACGTCGATCAGCATGGGACGCGACAGGTGGCGGAGGCCTATCTGAAATTCCTCTACTCGCCCGAAGGACAGGCGCTGGAAGCGAAGAACTTTTACCGCCCCCGTTCACCGCAGGCGGCGCAGAAGTTCGCCGCGCAGTTTCCGAAGGTGAATACCTTCACCATTGCCGAGCAGTTCGGTAGCTGGCGTCAGGTACAGGCGAAATTCTTCGCCGACGGGGCGATCTTCGACCAGATCGGGCCGGGCGGTTGAGCATGCGGCGGCGGATACTCCCCGGCTTCGGCATCAGTCTCGGCTACTCGCTGGTGTATCTGGGATTGATCGTGCTGCTGCCGCTGGCGGCGCTGGCGTGGAAAGCATCCGGTATCGGTATCGAGGGCATGCTGCGGCTGCTCTCGTCACCGCGGACGTTGGCTGCACTGAAGCTGAGCTTCGGCGGCGCGTTGCTGGCGGCGTTGATCAACGTCTTCGTCGGCCTGTGGGTTGCATGGGTACTGGTGCGTTACCGCTTCCCCGGCCGGCGATGGTTTGATGCCTTGATCGACTTGCCGTTCGCGCTGCCTACCGCCGTCGCCGGCATCGCCCTCACCGCGCTGTACGCACCCAACGGATGGCTCGGGAAGTGGCTGGTGCCGTTGGGCATCCAGGTCGCCTACACGCAGCTGGGCGTCGTGCTGGCGATGGTGTTCGTCGGCTTTCCGTTTGTCGTGCGGACCTTGCAACCGGTGCTGCAGTCATTGGAGCGCGATGTGGAAGAAGCGGCGGAAAGCCTAGGAGCCACGCACCAACAGACTTTTCTGCGCGTGATCTTGCCCATGCTGGTACCGACCTTGCTGACCGAGTTTGCGCTGGCGCTGGCCCGTGCAGTGGGTGAGTACGGTTCGGTGATTTTCATTGCCGGCAACATACCGATGCGGTCGGAGATCGCGCCCTTGCTTATCGTGCAGAAGCTCGAGCAATTTGATTATGCAGGCGCGGCGGCGTTGGGCGTGGTCATGCTCTCGTTCTCTTTCGTGCTGTTGATTCTGATTGCGGTCCTGCAACGCTGGAGTCGCCGCTGGGCGGAGCATGGCGCATGAGCCAGATACCATCACGACGGATGAGCTGGAAGCGCAGAGCCGGACACGGCGCGATCATCACACTGGCCAGTGTGTTCCTGGTCATTTTTTTGCTGATGCCGTTGGCGGTCGTTTTCGTCGAAGCTTTCCGTCAGGGCGTACATGCCTACATCGCAAGCATTCACCAGCCCGAAGCGCTGTCTGCGATACGCCTGACACTCTTGGTGGCAGCCATCGCGGTGCCCTTGAACCTGGTTTTCGGCGTCGCGGCGGCATGGGCGATGACCCGCTTCCAGTTTCGGGGCAAGGCGCTTCTGGGGGCACTGATCGACCTGCCGTTTTCGGTTTCCCCGGTAATTTCCGGCCTGGTGTATGTGTTGTTGTTCGGCGCGCAGGGATGGTTCGGCCCCTGGCTTGTGGCCCACGGAGTGAAGGTTATTTTTGCCGTGCCGGGGCTCGTTTTGGCGACGATCTTCATCACGCTGCCGTTCGTGGCACGCGAACTGATTCCACTGATGCAGGCGCAGGGCAGCGAGGAGGAGGAAGCCGCTCGGGTGCTGGGCGCCAACGGCTGGCAGATGTTTTTTCGGGTGACGCTACCCAACATTCGCTGGGCGCTGTTGTACGGCGTACTGCTGTGCAATGCCCGGGCGATGGGCGAGTTTGGTGCGGTGTCGGTGGTCTCCGGACATATCCGCGGACTGACCACGACCATGCCGCTCGAAGTAGAGATGCGCTACAACGAATACGACTACGTCGGCGCCTTTGCGGTGGCCTCACTGTTGGCGATGCTGGCCTTGGTCACGCTCGCGGTGAAGTCTTTCCTCGAATGGCGCTACAGCGACGAAATTGCCGCGCACGCCCCGGGCGGCCACTGAGGATCTTGCATGACGCTGGAACTTTCCCGGCTAAGTCGGCGCTTCACCGGCTTCGCCGCACTGAACGATGTAAGCCTGAGCATCGCACCGGGCGAATTCCTGGCCTTGCTGGGGCCCTCCGGTTCGGGCAAGACCACCTTGCTGCGCATTCTGGCCGGGCTGGACTACCCCGATAGCGGAACTGTCATCAAGGACGGCCGTGACTTTCTCGCCGCGGGCGCGCGTGAGCGCAACGTCGGCCTGGTATTTCAGCACTATGCCCTGTTCCGCCATCTGACCGTGCGCGAGAACGTCGCGTTCGGCCTGCGTGTACGGCCGCGGCGAACACGCCCGCCGCGCTCGGACATCCGTGATCGAGCCGCACGTCTGCTAAAACGCGTCCAGCTGGATGATCTTGCTGATCGCTATCCGAGCCAGCTTTCCGGCGGCCAGCGACAGCGCGTGGCCTTGGCGCGAGCGTTGGCAGTGGAGCCCGAGTTGCTACTGCTGGACGAACCTTTCGGCGCGCTCGATGCGCAAGTGCGGGTCACGCTGCGTCGCTGGCTGCGCGAGTTGCATGAGGAGCTGACGCTGACAACCGTCTTCGTCACCCATGATCAGGAAGAAGCGCTGGAGCTGGCCGACCGCATCGCCGTGATGAATCAGGGCCGAATCGAACAAGTGGGATCGCCACGGGAAATCTACGAGAACCCGGCCACGCCGTTCGTGTGCGAGTTCATCGGCAAGTCCAATCGCGTGACACTGCAAAGGTCCGGTGAATCGTGGACAGCGGGGTCTTGGGTGCTGCCGCGCGATCCTTGGTCTGGCCGCTACCGCGCGTGCGTCGCCTACGTTCGCCCCGAGCATATGGCGCTAGCCGTGCCGTCATCAGAGCCGGCATGGGAGGCACACTTGCGCCACGTCTACCTGGCCGGCAGCGTGGCCCATCTCGAGCTCCATGTCGGTTCGCTCGATCAGACGCTGGAGGCCGACGTTGCCAGTGAAGACCTGGCCCGACTGGGGCTGCGGTCCGGCATCGATATTCGCGTAGCTCCGCGCAAACTCGTGCTGTTTCCGCTCGACGAGTCCAGCGGAAACCCGATCCCCGGCGAGCGTTCGACCTGGCAGTCGGAGGGTGCCTGAGTTCCTGCACCGGCCCGGGCGCCGTTTATTCAACTCGGCTTACCGCTGAGGCGCTGGTCATATGGGGCAGTTTGCGCTTGCGCTGCCCCTGCAAACCGTCGACGGCTATCGTCATGTCCGGTCGGCGAACATGCAGGCACACCGTGCGAGGAAGGCCCGCTCCATGAAGAAAACGATTCTGCTCACCGCCATGGTGATGACGCTGCCGACGGCGACGCTTGCGGCTGAAACTGACGGGAAAGCGTACCGATTTTCCGACAACTGGCCCACCCATTACG
>JALYXN010000537.1 GCA_030947085.1 Pseudomonadota bacterium
CGCCCGATCGTGATGGCTGTGGCCCTGGTTGCCGCCGGTGATGCTTCGGCGGCGACCAAGGCCTTGCCGTGGCACGCCTCGCGTCAGCTGGTGCTGGTCACTACCGATGGCTGGGCCTTCAACCACGGCACGCTGCGAACCTACAGCCGCGGCGCCCACGGCTGGGTGGCGACCGGACTCAGCGTGCCGGTTACCATCGGCACCACCGGCGCGGGCTGGGGCCTGGGCTTGAATCCTCCGCAGCACGGTGGGCCGGTGAAGCGCGAGGGCGACAATCGTAGCCCGGCGGGTGTGTTTCGCATCGGTGATACCTTCGGTTATGCAACACATGCCAAGACGGCCATGCGTTATCGCGCACTCAGCGCCACCGACTATTGCGTCGACGTCAGCGGTGCCACCCATTACAACCAGATCGTCGATGCCGATGTCGTGGGTGCGGCGGCGGTGAAGGGTTCCACCGAACCGATGCGGCGCGATATCCATGTGCACGGCGACCAGCGTTATCGCCAGGGCTTTGTGATCGAAAGCAATCCCGACGCGGTGCCGCAGGCGGGCAGTTGCATCTTCGGACATCTGTGGCATTCGCCGATCTCGCCAACGGCGGGCTGCACCGCGATGACGCCCGCCACGATGCGGGCGCTGCTGGCATGGCTGGAGCCGAAGGACCAACCGGTGTTCGTGTTGTTGCCGCGGGCCGAGTACCAGCGACTGCGCACGCAGTGGCAGCTGCCGATGGTCGCTGCGACGGACGCCGCACGGTGAGTGCCACCCGTCGCGTCCTGATCGGGCTGGGCGCGGGCGCAGCGATCGGGTTGGCGCTGTCAGGCTGGGATCCGGCGGTGGCGCTGCAGGTGGCCGATATCGCGCATCCGGTCGGCACGCTGTGGTTGAACGCCCTGCAGATGACCGTGGTGCCGTTGGTACTGGCGCTGGTGGTGGTGGGCGTGAACACCGCCAGCGATGCGGCGGCATCGGGACGGATTGCGCGACGCGCCATCGTGGCGTTCATCGTGATTCTCACCGGCGGTGCCATTTTTGCGGCGCTGGCGGCGCCGGCGGTGTTCTCGCTGTTTCCCCACAATCCGTCGTTGACCTCCGCTCTGGATCAAGGCGTGGTACCGGCCGCGGCGCAGGCCGCGCCCTTGAGCTGGGTCGATGCGCTGACCGCGATCGTGCCCAGCAACGCGATCATGGCCGCGGCGCAAAGCGCGATGCTGCCGCTGGTGGTGTTCGCGCTGTTCCTGGGTTTCGCGTTGACCCGGATCGCGCCGGCGCGACGCACGATGCTAGTGGAGTTCTTCCAGTCGATTGCCGACGCGATGATCGTGATCGTGCGATGGGTATTGTGGGCAGCGCCGCTGGGCGTTTTTGCACTGATTCTTTCGGTATGCGCCCGCGCCGGCCTGAGCATGCTCAGTGCGCTCGGCGTGTACGTTCTGGTCGAATGCCTGTTGTATCTGGCGGTAACCGTGATGATGTTGCCGGTGGCACTGGTGTTCGGCGGCGAGAAGCTTCGTCGCTTCGCCGCTGCGCTGGTACCGGCCCAGGTGGTGGCGATCAGCACCCAGTCCTCGCTGGCATCGTTGCCGGCCATGCTGGAAAGCGCCGATCGCAAGCTGGGCTATCCGCCGCAGGTCACCGCGCTGGTATTACCGATGGCGGTGACCTTGTTCCGCCTCACCAGCCCCGTGCAGTACATGACCTCGGCTGCGTTCATCGCCTGGGCTTACGGGATTGACTTGCCAACCGGCCACTTGCTGGTCGGCGCCCTGCTGGCCGTGGTGGTGAGTCTGGGTTCGGTCGGCTTGCCAGGCCAGGTCACCTTTATCGCCACCAATCTGCCGGTGGCACAGGCGATGGGTCTGCCGCTAAGTCCGCTGGGCCTGATGCTGGCCGTCGACACGATTCCCGATGCGGTGGCGACACTGGGCAATGTCAGCGCCGACCTCACCGCCACCAGCGTGGTGGCGAGGCAGTCGCGGAGCGATGCAGCGTGAACACGCCCCGGCTCTTGTAGGAGCGGCTTTAGCCGCGATGCTCTTGCCCGACACCAATGAAAAGCATCGCGGCTGAAGCCGCTCCCACAGAGAGAAGTCATCGCGGCCGAAGTTTCTTATTAGCGAGACAATGATCCATGAGCATCATCGAGACCGATG
>JALYXN010000539.1 GCA_030947085.1 Pseudomonadota bacterium
CATGCCCTTGGCTGCGCTCAACAACCACGCAGGCAACGGCAGCGGCAAGGTCGGCGTGGCCAGGCTGCGCCGCACACGCGCAAACATTTCACCCGCCAGCAGGCGTTCGCCGCCGCCAATGGGCACGATCCGCCCCGACGACGCCGGGCGTTCGAGCGCGGCGATGACCGCCAGGGCAATGTCGTCGGCATGCACCGGCTGGCGCAGTCCCCGCGCGGACGGCAAGGGAAACAGGCGCATTCGGGTGGCGCGGCGCGCGATCGGGGTCAGACTCTTGTCCATGCCGGCACCGTAGACAAGCGTGGGACGCAGCACCGTCCAGGCGCAGCCATGGCTGGCACACGCAGCCGCCAGTGCAGCCTCACCGTCACGCAACTGGCGCGAGATATCGCGCTCGGCTGGAACGCTCGATTCTCGCTTGCTTTCGGCACTCATCGAACTGGTGGCGATCACCCGCGGGGCGTCGCCAAGCGGTATCTGCCGCAGCCAGTCGGCGAACGAAAGCAGCGGACCAAAGCTGATGATCGCCGATAACGAGGGCAAGTTCGGCATGGCATCCGGCAACGCGCCCCGCACCCACTCGATGCCCGCACAAGCGGGTCGCGAATGACGGCTCAACGCGAGCACCGGCTCACCGCTGGCGAGCAGCCGCGGCAACAGAAAGTGACCGATCTGGCTGCTGCCACCGATAACCAGGACGGTCATCCGATGCTCACCGATCGCCTTGCAGGCGTGCGGTCAGATCAATCACGCGCGGGTGATTCGGCGCCAACTTGCGCGCGCGATCCAGCGCCTGTTGGGCACCTGCGCGATCGCCGCGGGCTAGCGCCTGCTCGGCCTGATCCAGCCACGCGCTGGCGAGGCGATGGCTCAACGCATTTTGCGCCGCATCGCCCGGTGCCAGTTGGGCGAGGTCGGCGAAACGGTCGTTCGCCTGCCCCAGCTGGCCGGCGGCGAGCGCCTGGTTGAATTGCTGCTCCACCTGCGTCGGCAAACTGTGCAGCCCGTTCAAGGCGGCCTCGTCATTGCCATTGATTGCCAGCGCGCTGCGGTAGAGGTCGTAGGCGCTGTCGCCGGGCGGGGTCATGATGTTGCCATGGCGGGCAGCGACCTGCGCCCGACTCACCAGCCGATCCAGCGCGACACGCTGCGGCGCCGTCAAGGCCGAAGGTGCCATCAACGCCGCGCCATCGTCTGTCGATCCGGGCCCGTTACTGTTCGGCTGCGAACTTCCCAGACGCGCCCTGGCCGCCGCAAGGTCCGCGGACTTCGGCGCCAGGGCGGCCGCCTGATCGAGCAAGGTGGACGCCTGCGCTTTATCACCGGCATCCATGGCAGCGCTGGCCTGCATGGTCATCGCCTGCGCCACGCGCCCAAGACCGGCGCGCGCCTGCGCATTGTCCGGATCAAGCTTCATCGCCGTCTGGAAATACGCCAACGCGGTCTGGTCGCCGTCACCGGTGATGTGACCGGCGCGCAGCGCCTCGTTACCCTGCCTCAACGCCGTGTCCAGCGCCTCGCTGTCCTGCTTGCGGATCTGCGCCTGCCGCGCGCGCAGCGCCGGAAGTTCACCGTTGTTCGGCTGCAATGCCGCCAGCTGTTCGATGCTGGCCGAAGCCGTGGCGTCATCCTTCGCATCGATCGCGGTGCGCGCCTGAGTCGCCAGCGCGTAACCGACCTGATCGAGCCCGTGCGCGGCGACGGCATTGCCGGGATCGGCACGCAGTATGCGTTGATAGAGCGCGCCGGCGTCCTTCAGCTTGCCGGCCGCCGTGGCCTGCTGCGCCTGCTCGACCAGGTCCACCGTCTGGACCTGCGCCGCATGCGCGCTGCTGATGCTGTCATCGAGATGATCGATGTCGGAGCCGCCGCCAAGCAGCTCACGGGCCAACGCCGCCTGCTGCGCAGCAACGGTCAAATGGCCTGCCTGCAGCGAGGCATCGGCCTGCGCGAGCTCAGCCTGCCCGACCTGACGCAAGCCGTCGCGAGCCTGATCGTTGTCCGGCTCCAGTGCTGCGGCGGCCTGGAACAGCTCGCGGGCACTGGTGCCATCCTGGCCGTCCAGACGTCCATCCTGCAGCGCCTTCTGTGCCTGTACCAGTACGGTGTTGAAGTCGGTGCGCGGCAGCAGGCTGCGCAGTTGGCCCTGACTGATCCAGAGTGCAGCGATCACGACGGTTAGTAACAGCAACACGACCGGCAGACGCCATGGCCGTCCCTGACGCGGCGGCGGACGACGCTGAGCCGCCGTCTTCGTACCCGCCTTCGCACCTGTCTTGGTACCCGTTTGCTGCCGACGCGGCTCGACGGTAATGTTGGGCAGACCGTCGCCGATCGGGGCTCGAGGCGCATCCAGATCGCCCAGATTACCCAGGGTAGGCTCGGTGCGAACGGGTGGCTTGGCGTCGTGCTGGTCTCGTCGTCCGCTCATGATCCCAA
>JALYXN010000553.1 GCA_030947085.1 Pseudomonadota bacterium
GCTTTACCCCACCCCAGTCCTCCCCTGCGAGCAGAGGGAGAAATTGCCCGTTACTGATCGCGGCCACTTGTCAGCTACTGATCGCGACCGTGGTCGCGCTCTTGAAGCTGTCGGTACCGGAGATCACGATGCGGTCGCCTTCCTTGAGGCCTTCCAGAATCTCCACCTTGTCGATGCTTGAGGCCCCGACCCGGATCGGGGTTTTCGTGGCAATGCCGTCGCGCACCACATAGGCGTAGCTGCCGCCGGATTCGGCGACGAACGAGCCGCGTTGGACGGTCAGCACGTTTTCGCGGTGATCGAGCAGCACGCGTACGGACAGGCGCTGGTTCTGGCGCAATTGCTTGGGCGTCTCGCCGGCGAAGCGCAGTCGCGCGGCAACCTGGCCGTTGACGACTTCGGGCGAGATGGTGCTGACCAGTCCCTTCCAGACATGCCCGTTGCCGCTGATCTCGCCGGACATGCCTATACCCAGGTCGCGCGCGAAACTTTCCGGCACCTGCATTTCGACCTGCAGTGCGGAAAGGTCGATGACGCTGAGCAGCTGCGCGTCCTTGGATACAGTGGCGCGCTCGGCGATGAACAGCTGACCGACCTGGCCTTCCACCGGCGACTTCACGTTGAGATCGTCGACCTGGCGCTGCAGATCCTTCACCAGCAGCAGCTGGCGCTCGTGGGCGAGCTTCTTGGACTGGATGTCGAAGTTGAGGCTGGCGTTGTCCATGCCCAGATCGGACTGTGCGTGTTGAAGCGAAATTTGCGCCTTCTTCAAGGCATCCTTCGAACGATCCACGTCCATGCCTGGCACGGCGCCTTTACCGAACGCTTTCTGGTTGCGATCCAGATCACGCTCGGCGGCCTGCGCGTCGATCTTGGCGTTGTCATACGCCTTCTGCAGTTCGCCGCGCTGCTTGCGTGCATCGATCTGGGAGCGCTGATAATTCACTTCCATCGCGTCGGCGTTGCTCTGTTCTTGCGCCAGCTTGTTGGTCAGTTCGGGACTGATGATGGTGGCCAGCACCTGGCCGACCTTGACCGTATCGCCCGCATGCACCTTCAAGGTCACCGCGCCACCGGATGTGGCGTAAAGGGTCGGACTGACCGCAGCGACCACCTTGCCCTCCGCGGCGATATCGCGCACGAACAGGCCGCGCTCCACGGTGGCAAACGCCAACCGCGAGCTGCTGACCGAGGCGGAAGCAGAGAACAGTCGCCCGATCCCCGGCGCCAGCCACACCAGCAGCCCCAGCACAACGACACCGACGCCGGCCAGAATCATCCGGCGCTTGATATTGGGTTTCACTTCGACCAGACGGTCTTGCGCAGAGGTGTCGCGAATCATCGGGGCCTCTCCTGACCGCGTGCAGTGCGGTTGCAGGTTAGGTCGTTGCAAACCTTGTGCCAGAGGATGATTTTGTGATTACTGGCTTTTTATCAGCTACTTGGATAAACGCGTCCGGGCGAAGCGAGTGTCCGCGGACAGTCGACGGACACCCGGACGAACACTTGCCGATCCCGTCACCCGCTCGTGGCTAGCTGCAATGGCAACGCCTGGTCGCGCGCTATCCGGCCAGCAAGATTCCTGCTGAGGGTGGACGGCCAGGTGGCTAATTGAGCCCCGAGAATCTGCAGGCCAGCCATGCGATAGGTGTGAAAGCGCAGCATCTGCGCACTCGCGGCGGCGGGTGTCGATGCGACCGCCAGCGAGTCAGGGACCCTGTCACCGCAACCGAGCAAGGCATCCCATGCCAGATAGTCGGTATCCGGCAATAAATGCATGCGTGCGCGTGTGTGGTAGTCGGCATCCATACAGTCGATCCATTCCCGCGGACCGTCCACGGTGATCTCGCTCGCCACCACCAGCCAGCTTGCCCGTAGCAGTGGCGCCAGTGATATTGCCTCGACCAGAAAACCCTTAGGCATGTTCACCACCGGTTGCACGCCGGAACGCATCGGCATGTAAAGCACATTCCCGAGCGCCGGCAGACAGTGGATCAGATGCTCGGGAGTGACGCGCCGGCGTTGCCGAGCAATCTGCATGCCGCCGCCACGTTCACACCGTTTCTGCAACCGATAAAACAGCGGAGAAAACATCCGGCACCTCCGTTACGCCATGCAGGAAGGGACGTGTTGAGTCGACCGACACGACCCGATCAGGCCATCGGACCGACGACGTCACTTGGTCAGGATCAGTTTGTCGTTGCGGGTCAGGCGCAGGTGGTACTCACTGCACTCGTGCTGGATCACCAGTTCGCGCGCGCCCTTAAGCAGCGACTTGCTGGAGATATGCCGCGTTTCCGGCACGCCGGGCGGGACCGGTTGCAGATTTTGGCGACGAGAGGATGGTTGGGACGGCGTGGGGCTCAGGGACAGCGAAGACATCGGCATCGTAATTTCCGCGAAGAGTCAGTGACGCCTTGATGATAATGATTCGCATTTAATAGTCAACTCCTGACCGTGCCTTAGCTGGATTCCGGGATCCCCTCGACCACCGCCCTGATTCGTTTCGCCATGGTCTCATCGAGCCGTGGCAGGACGTCCAACGCATCCAGGTTGTCAGCCAGTTGCTGCGGGTTGCTGGCACCGAGCATGACCGTTGATACATGCGGATTATGCAGGCACCAGGCGATCGCCAGCTGCGCGAGACTTCCGCCAAGCTCGTCGGCGATCGGCTGTAATGCACGCACCGCAGCCACGCGCTCGCCATCCTTGCCCAGGACGCTTTCACGCAACCACTCGTAGCCCGGTTGAGCGAGACGCGAGTCCTTGGGGATGCCATCGTTGTACTTGCCGCTGAGCAGGCCGGAAGACAACGGCGACCAGATGGTTGTACCCATGCCGTAGGTGTCATACAGCGGCGCGTACTCCTGCTCCACCCGCTCGCGATGCAGCAGGTTGTATTGCGGCTGCTCCATCACCGGCGCATACATATGGTTTTCCCGGGCAACCTTGTGCGCCTCGACGATCTCCTCTGCTGACCACTCGCTAGTGCCCCAGTAAAGCACCTTGCCCTGTCGAACCAGCGTATCCATCGCCGCCACCGTTTCCTGAATCGGCGTATCCGGATCAGGCCGATGACAGAAATACAGATCAAGGTAATCCACCTGCAATCGCTGCAAGGCCTGATGGCACGCTTCCATCACATGCTTGCGCGACAACCCGCGCTGCGTCGGCAGCGGATCGTCCACCGCCCCGAAAAAGACCTTGCTGGAGACGCAGTAGCTGTCGCGCGGGAAGCGCAGATCGGCCAGCACATCGCCCATCACCTGCTCGGCAACACCGTTGTTGTAGGTCTCGGCATTGTCGAAGAAATTAACCCCACGATCATGCGCCAGCGCCAGCAACTCGCGCGCCTGCGAGCGCCCCACTTGCTGTCCGAACGTGACCCACGCGCCGAACGACAGCGCGGAAAGTTGCAGACCGGATGTGCCCAGGCGACGGTATTGCATGAGGAGACTCCTTCGACGGTTGAGCAGCAAGTATGCCAACGACCGCGTGAAAGCGTCGCATTACATGTCCCGCGGGGAAGCGACGCTTCACAGCGACCGTAGGAGCCCACTCGCGGGCAATGCTCTTCAGGCATTTTGTGGGAGCGGCTTCAGCCGCGATGCTTCTGCCCTGATGCCACAACGAAGAGCATCGCGACTGAAGTCGCTCCCACAAAATCAGCAGCACTCCGATTCGCGGGAGAATATCGGCGGTGCAGGAGCCCCCTCGCGGGCGGTGCTCGTCAGGCACTTGTGGGAGCGGCTTCAGCCGCGATGCTTCTGCCCTGACGCCGCAACGAAGAGCATCGCGACTGAAGTCGCTCCCGCAACATCAGTAGCACCCCGATTCGCGTGAGGTTATCCGCGCTGCCGGAGCCCGCTGGCGGGCGATCTCGTCAGGGGCACTTGTGGGAGCGGCTTCAGCCGCGAGGCTTCTGCTTTGATGCCAAAACAAAGAGCATCGCGACTGAAGTCGCTCCCACAAAATCAACAGCACCCCGATTTGCGTGAAGATATCGGCGGTGTAGGAGCCCCGGATCGCTTGACCGACAACATAGAATTTCCTACATGACGGGTGGGACGACGTACATCACGACAGCCAGCACGATCGCCGCAAAGATGCCGGCCACAACATCATCGATCATCACGCCCAGCCCGCCCTTCATGCGCCGGTCAAGCCAGCTGATCGGCCATGGCTTCCAGACGTCGAAAATGCGAAACAGCACGAAGCCAGTCAACAGCATCCACCCGTGCAGGCCGGTAACGCCGGGTGCGGTGAAACCCACCAGCGGAATCAGCGCGATCCACTGGCCGATGAATTCGTCCCACACCACGCTGCGGTGGTCGGCGACGCCGAGCAGGCGGCCGGCGATGTCGCAGGCCCACACGCCGATGACGAAGCCGATGATCAGCACCAGCAGATAAGCCATGATCGGCAGCCGGGTCAGCGCCAGCCAGGGTAGTAGCGCGGCCA
>JALYXN010000267.1 GCA_030947085.1 Pseudomonadota bacterium
TCGTAGATGTACTTGCCGTAGCGCTGCTTCATCGCCTGCAGCGCGGGGATCACGATTTCCGGCGCAAACGCGATCGAGCCGCCGGCCGCGGTGGGCGCAATCGTGCCGTCATCGGAGATGTAATCCAGTCCGGCGCCGCGAGCGGTATACCCATGAAAAGTACGCTCGCCGTCCGCGCTTTTTATCACCAGCCCACCCGGTCCGTTGCTGGCCGTCAGGCCCCACACGTTCTTGCCGTAGCCAGTCCATTCACCCGGATTGGCGATGGCGTAATCGCGCTGACTGTAGGTGGCGCGACGGCTGTTTTCGAAGTAGTCCAGATCGCGCTTGCGGTTCCAGTCGTCGCGGATGCCGCGAAAGTCGATCCACGACTCGGTGTACTGATGCCCGAACAGCGGCGCAAAGTTGAGGAAGGTCTGGCCGTGGAAGCTGCCCCAGTTGGTGTCATACGTCGACAACCAGGCCTTCCATGCGTCGGTCCCGACCGGATGGGTCGGCGAGCCGAGCGCGAGAATATAAACCAGCTTGCCCTCGTCGTAGCCCTTCCAGTCGGCCGGGATAAATTGACCGCCCGGCGTCCAGCCCATGCTGATCAGTGGTGGACGCGCCTGCATCCACGGCCAGTCCACCGCGCGGTAGATGGCATCGGCCAGCGCGCGAATCTCCTTTTCCTGTGGCGTGTCACGGTCGTAATACGACTGCGCGAACAACACGCCACCGAGCAGCAGCGTGGTATCGACGCTGGACAGTTCGGTCCAGCGTCCTTGCCGCTCGCCGGTCTGCATGTTGAGAAAGTGGTAAAAAAACCCGTGATAGCCGGCGGTATCGTCTTCACTGCCGTTTTGCGGCGCATTGTGAAAGAACTTCAACGTCGCCAACGTGCGCTGCACCGCCTGCGCGCGGGTGATGTAGCCGCGCTCCACACCGATACCGTACGCGGTGAGGCCAAAACCCACCGCCGCAATGCTGGAAAACGATTCGCCCGGATAATGATCCGGCACCAGGCCAGTCGCCGGATCGGTACCGTCCCAGAACCAGCGGAAGGTGCGCTGTTCGAGATCGTCCACCATCGCCTGCTGGGCAGGGGTGGGGGTAAAGTGTGGAGCTACCGGCGCCCGCGTCTGGGCCGCTGTCCGCGCGGCAAGTGGCGCGCATACACCGGCGGCGCCCAGTACCAGCAAGGAGGAAACAACGCTGACGCGCAGCAATTTCAACAAGTTCAACAAGTTCAACAAGTTCAGGGACATCAGGGAAAACTCACGGGGCGGGGGCGGCCAGCGCGGAGGCGCGGGGATTGACCGCCTTGAAAATAGTGGCAGAGGGAACAACGGTGCACCCGTCTGTTCGAACTACACCGCCACCGGCGCCACTGGCTCAGCGGCGCAATAGCGCTGGATGAATGCTTCGTGTGCCGGCATCGCATCCACGCAGGTGGCAATGACGCGCTCGACGCTGGTCATGAAGCCGTCCAGTTCCTTCGGCGACAGTTGATCCACCAACGGATGATAACCGCGCGGCATGATGCCCTGGCCCATCATGACCTGGACCCAGCTGACCACGGCAAACATCTCCTCCGCATTGCGGAAAAAACGGCCGCTGTCGCGGAACAGATCGATATTGCCTTGCAACTCATCCGGAATGGCCATCGTGCGGCACTGGTTCCAGAACGGCGTGTCGGTGCGCCGGGTTGCCTTGTAATGCAGGATCAGAAAGTCGCGAATGCGTTCGAACTCGAACGCCGCCTGCGTGTTGTACCGGTTGACCAGCACCTGGCTGATGCCGGCTCGCGGAAACAGGTTGAGCAATCGGCTGATGCCGGACTGGATCAGGAAAATACTGGTCGATTCCAGCGGCTCCATGAACCCGCTGGACAGACCGAGGGCCACCACGTTGCGGTTCCAGAACCGACGCCGCATGCCGGTGGTGAAACGCAGCGGCCGGGGGTCACCCAGCGGCTTGCCATCGAGGTGGGCCAGCAGCGTGGCGGCCGCCTCGTCGTCGCTGATGTGCGCGCTTGAATACACGTAACCATTACCGGTGCGGTGCTGCAAGGGAATGCGCCACTGCCAGCCCGCGGTGCGCGCGGTGGAACGTGTATACGGCGTCGGCGGACCCACCGTCTCCGAGCCCACGGCAAAGGCGCGGTCGCACGGCAGCCAGTGGGTGAAATCCTCATAGCCCGTATGCAGGGCCTGCTCGATCAGCACCCCACCGAAACCGGAGCAGTCGATGAACAAGTCACCTTCGATGACCTCGCCACTTTCCAGCACCACCGATTCGACGAAGCCGTCGTCATGGCGCAGGCGCGTGTGGGCAATCTTGCCCTCGGTACGGCGCACCCCGCGTTGTTCGGCGTAGCCGCGCAGGTACGTGGCATAGCGTCCGGAGTCGAAATGGTAGGCGTACGCGATATTGGCCAGCGGCGAACTGGGCGACACGTCGTTGGCCGAGGCCATGAATTTGCCACGCGGCGCCGCCAGCGTGTTGATGGAATAGGCGCCGATGTCACGCGCCCGGCCCTGCTGTGCGGCCTTGATCCAATACTGGTGGAACGGCAACAAACCAAGGCTGTGGCCGATGTCACCGAAACCGTGAATATAGGATTCGCCCAGCTGACCCCAATCGTTGAACTGGATGCCAAGCTTGAACGTACCCTGGGTCTTGCGAACGAAATCGATCTCGTCGATTTCGAGCAGATTGTTGAACAGTTTCAAGTGCGGAACAGTCGCTTCGCCCACGCCGATGGTGCCAATCTGCTCCGACTCGACCAGCCGCACCGTGCATTCGTCACCCAGCACCTTGGCAAAAGCCGCGGCCGCCATCCAGCCGGCAGTGCCGCCGCCGACGATGACGATGTTTCTGACCCGCTCATCGTTCATTCGATACCTGAAAAAATGACGCGACTCGCGCCGCGCCAGAGGAAAATTGCAGCATCGAGGCAGAGTCGCCCCGATGCTGCCTGGTGTCTCAGAACTTCATCCCGATCTCGAACTTGAAGGTGCGTGGCACGAAGGTGATCGCGCCGATCGGGTTGTACACCGAGCTCACCTGACCTGGGTTGGCGCCGTTCGTATAGATGAGGTCGATATAGTTGCGGAAGTTGAAGACGTTCAGCACGTCGAAGCGTCCGTAGAGGGTGAGGCCGTGGCCAAGATCGAAGTTCTTGGTCGCCTGGAAATCCACATCGCGGTAACCGAATAGCTTGCCGCCGACCAGGAAGCGTCCATTGCCTGAAGGTGTGCTTGCCAGCGTGGTGCAGTTGCTGCCGCTGGGGAATACGTACGGGGTATAGCACCGGTTGTCGTTGCCCGGGATCGGCGTGGCCAGGGTTAGCTTGGCCGACAAGGTGATGCCCCACGGGCCATCCATCACGCCGGTGGCGACAAAGCGGTGTTTGGAGACCGCGTTGGAAGTGACGAACGGGTATTGCCCGATCGTCGCGTAGTCGAACGAGTAGTGTTCATTGATGTCCCGGTTCTGTTTCGCGTCGCTGAAAGTGTAGGCAAACGTGGCGCCCCAGCCGGAGTCCTTGTCGTACGGCTTGTCGGCCGACAGCAGCACCTGCGTATTGCGCGTCACGATCCCGTTATTGCCCACGATCAACGCGCCAAAGCCCGGCACACCATCGCCCCAGGGCTGCTGAGCTTTCTGGAAAAAGTCGCCATTGGGGTAACGGTTGCCCAGGGTGAAGGCGAAGCCGTTACGGCTTATCACGCGAGTGACGGTGGCATCGGTATGCCAGTCGCCCAGCTGGTTGGCCATGCCCAGGCTGAACTGGTCGGAGTACGGCGCCTTGAGCTTGTTGTTGAGCACGTCGACCTCGGTACCGGCGTTGCTCGACTGCAGCAGACCCTGCAGGTTGGCCAGTCCGTTGAGATAATTCGGATCGAAGTTGTAGCAGTCGTTTCCGTTGGTGCCCCGATGACACTTGCCGGTCGCCGGATTACGGAAATACACCGTGTACTGCGGCAACGCTGCCTTGGTGGTTTCCAGTTGCAGATAATCGAACAAGTTCCGATCGTAAGCACGACCGTAACCACCATGAACCACGTGCTGCTCGTCGTTGTTGATGTCGTAGGAGAAGCCAACGCGTGGCTGCCACTCACCGCGGAAGTTCTTCCGGTTGTGGCCCGTGCTGATGTAGTCGTTGACGTTGAAGCCACCGTTGGCCAGCGACTGGGCGTAAGTCTGCCCCGGCGCGTTCGGGTCCGGACTGTAAAGCGCATTGATGACGTTGGCCGGGGTGACGAAGCCGGTGTAGGACGGGTTCTTCTCATAATCCCAACGCACGCCCAGGTTCAGGGTGAGCTTGTCGGTGACAGCCCAGTCGTCCTGAACATACGCGCCCCATTGCTTGGCCTTGGTCTGCACGGTCGGGCTCAGTCCCAGCCCATTGACCGGCTTGGTGAAAAAGGCCTTGTAGGGAATCGCATTGGGGCCTTGCGTCACGTCGTAATAGAACTGCGGATTGATGTCGGCGGCATCGGCCGCGTCCAGCGTGATGTCCTTGTACTTCACGCCCATCTTGATGACGTGGTCGCCGTACCACTCCAGATCGTTGAAGGTCAGGTCGTCCTGGATCGACGGACCTTTCTGTCCCTTGTTCTGAGTCGCCAGCGGATTGGCTGCGCCGATGGAGATGAGGGTGGGATCGTTGTTCGGCAGCGGGTAGGTATAGACGTAGCCGTTGCCGAGGTTGTTGGCCACGGGGGCATTGAAGGAGTTCTCGTGGGACACCAGCAACTCGTTGAAGTAACTATCACCACTGTGCTGCCAGCGCACGGTGTAGCGTTTGTCGTCGTTCTTGGTCTGGTAGGCCGCGGACGCCGCCGTCGAACCGTTGCCCACACCGCCGGTTTGCTTCTCCTTGCGTATCTGCGCGCTCAATTCTAAGCGATCGCGATCGGTCGGTTCCCAGTCGATCTTGCCGAAGTAGAGATTTTCCACGAACGGCAGGTTCGAAGGTCCCAGCTGGGCGGCCGCATCGGCAGGCAGTAGAGGGATGCCTGGCGTAGCGTCGGTGTCGGCTATCACCGTCACCGGCGTATTGAACCGCTTCGCTTCGTAGGTGGCGAAGAAATGCATCTGATCCTTGATGATCGGGCCACCGACGGCGAAGCCGTACTCCTTCTCCTGCGACTGGGTCTTCTTGCCCGCCGCCTCCTCGCCCGGCGTGCGGTCACGGAACGCATCATTGGTGTAACGATCAAATGCCTCGCCATGAAATTCGTTGGTGCCGGACTTGGTCTGCGCTGTCACCGCGGCCGAGGAGATCTGGTCGTATTCGGCCTTGTAGTTCGAGGTAATGACCTTGTACTCGCCGATCGCCAACTGCGGGAACGGGTTGCCCTGGCTGCCAATCTGGCCGCTGACGCCGCCTGCCTTGACGTAGCTCTTCTGGCCCACGCCATCGATGTAGACATTGCTGCCGCTGGCGTTCTGCGCACCACCGCGCAACGAGGTGTTGCCGTTGGCGTCGCGGGTGAAGACCATGCCCGGTACGGTGTCGGCAAACTCGAGGAAGTTGCGCGATACCTGCGGAATGGTATTGATCTGGTGCAGGGAGATGGTGCCGCCCACTTCGGGCGTCTTCACTTCTTGCAGCGTGCTGGCCGATACGCTGACCGCGTTCAGATTGGTGGCGTTCGCCGCCGAGGGCGGCGGCGCGGCGGCCGCGGCCTGCAGATTGAGCGACGCGGTGGAGGCGACAGTAAGGGTGACGGTCTGCTGCGTGCCCGGACCAGCGTCCACCTGATAGGTGGCCGGCTGTAGACCGGTCAGGGTATAGCTGCCATCGGCGCCAGACTGGGCGTGTCGCGTCGAGCCGGTCAGCGGGTTGAATGCCGTCACCTGGGTATTGGGCGGCGCCTTGCCACGCAAGGTGGCATAAGCGGACTGGGCCCAGGAAGTTGAGGGCGCCGCCGCCAGCGTCACGACCGACGCCGTAATCAGACTGGCAAGAAGTTTCTTTTTGAATTGTGTGTTTGCGTTCATGACTGCCCTCCCATAACGAAATTTGCCTGATTGGCGGTAGGTGTCTTTACTGGTGATTTACTGCGCCGTTTCGAGCCGCAGCTTTCGCGTACAACGACTTCGCATCCAAACGTTTGGTTTGTCGCTGGCAGCTGCTCAGGGCTCTCCAGCAGTTCAGCAAGTTGCTCCAGGGCGCTTCGGCCGAGGTCGACGATCCGTACGCTTACCGTACTCAGCGCCGGTGAGATGTAACGTGCGATGGGGATGTCATCGAACCCGGCCAGTGCAATATCCCGGGGAATCTCAAGGCCGGCTTCGCGGCAGGCATACAGGCAGCCCACGGCCATCATGTCGTTGCTGGCAAAGATGGCGTCCGGCCGCGAGGATTGCGCCAAAAGTACGCGACCGGCGAGATAACCTGTTTCTTCCATGAAATTGCCCGGCACGATATTGATCGGCGCGTCGGGGACCAGTTCGGTCATCGCCTGGCGGTACCCGAGTTCACGCTGCTCGGCATCGAAATTGCCCGGTGGGCCTGCGATCAGCGCCACCTTATGGTGCCCGGCATCGATCAGGTGTTTCACCATCGCGTAGGCGCCAGCGACATTGTCGATATTGAGCACGCTGTACTGGTCGCTGTTGACGGCACTGTTGAGCAGGACGGCCGGCAGGCCGTCCGAGACATTCGCCTCGAGAAAATCGGCATCCAGTCCTGGGGACAGGATGAGCAAACCGTCGACCCGCCCCTGCATGGCGCGCATGGCGGCGGCCGCGTCCTCCAGCCCGTCATGCGAGCTGGAAACCAGCAGATGCAGGCCACGCGCTCGCGCGGCGAGGTCGATACCACGAATCAGCTCTGAAAAAAATTCGCCATAAAGATCGGGCAGCAAGGCGCCGATGGTATTGGTGCGGCGGGTAATCAGGGTTCGGGCGGCGGCGTGGGGGATGTAGCGCAGCCTTTTTGCCACTTCGCGGATGCGCTCACCAGTCTCGCTGGTGACGCCGCGGCCACCGTTCATGGCGCGCGAAACCGAGGCTACGGAGACGCCGGCTTCTCGCGCTACATCCTTGATGGTTGCTGTGGTCATGACAACGGCCGTAGTCGCTGAAACCCTGTGGTGTCGGCAACGTAATCGTTTTCATGGACGCTTGTAAAGTGCTTGTAAAGAGAGATTTGTGGTGCGTCGCGGCATGGATTGAGCCGATGGTGACCGTGCTAACTCGCCACGTGAGTATCGGCAATGGCCCCGACGACAAAAGCGCACTGCGGCATTGCAGCAATCGTCATTCAAATTCGGTTAATTTGACCGGATATCGAGGGCTTGGGACGGCTGGCTAGCCGCGAGGACCCGATGTGATGGCGGCGTATTGTTAAATTTTCCGATATGCCGTTAAATGCAGGTTAATCTTCGTTAACTCAAGCGGCTGTATCCTCCACCTCTCGCGCCATTCAGCAATAACAGCCAAGCCGCTGTTTTTAATAATTATGAACATCCTTCTGACCCTGTTGCTGCTCCTCCCGCTGGTGCTGATTGCCAGCGCGGTCAGGTACGTCCCCGCCGGTCAGGTCTACAGCCTGCATCGCCATGGCAAGCTGTTGCGCCTGCTGACCGCCGGCATGCACGTGGTACTGCCGCTGCTCGACCGTGTAGCACACAAGATCAATCTCGCCGGCCAGACCCTGCGCATTGAAGAACATTCCACCGATGCCCGCGAAGTGCACGCCACGGTCTATTGGCAGGTGCTCGAGCCCGAACGCGCCGATGCCGTGTTTGATCAGGTGGATGACTTGATTCGCCGTGGCGCGCTGGAAGCCTTGCGCGGTGAGTCGCAAGCCGATCGTCGCGCCCTTGGCGTGCGGATGAAGCAGACCTTGAACGACGCCCTGCGCGAGCGCGGCATGATGGTGACCCGGGTCGATCTGGACATCGCCTGAGCTAGTGACACCGCGCACGGCGCCCAAGAGCGCTTGCGTCACAGGGGATTTGCGCCACTTTAAAACCCGCTTCGGCGGGTTTTCTTTTGCTTGGGGTCCGTGCCGCTGCTGCTGGCTTCGTGCTGGCCAGCCCGTGATACTGCCGGCCGTTACCACCACACAGGAACCGCCATGGTCGCGCTGTTGAAGGCCCGTCTGGAACAAGGCATCGACGAACTGGGTCTGACTCTGCCAACCGAATCGGTATCCCGGCTGCTGGACTACCAAGCCCTGCTGCAACGCTGGAACGGCACCTACAACCTGACCGCGGTGCGCGATCCGGCCGAGATGATTACCCGCCATCTGCTCGATTCGCTGACGATTCTGCCGTACGTGCAGGGCGACTCCTTGGCCGACCTCGGCACCGGTCCCGGGCTGCCGGGCATCGTGCTGGCCATTGCCGCGCCCGGACGCGAGATGCTGCTGGTCGACTCCAATGGCAAAAAGGTACGCTTTTTGCGCGAGGCGATTCGCGCCTTGAAACTGGAAGGCGTGCGGGCGGTGCAATCGCGCGTCGAGGAGGTGCAAGGGTCATACGACTGCATCACGGCACGCGCTTTTGCCAGCCTCGCCGACATGCTGCGCTGGGGCGGGCATCTGCTGGCTCCGGACGGCATCTGGCTGGCGATGAAAGGCAAGTTGCCGGATGAGGAGCTAGCGGGTATCCCGACCGGTTTTGAGGTGCGCGGTACACATGAGTTAGCGGTGCCGGGGTTGCCTGCGGAACGGCATTTGCTGGTGCTGGGCAGGGCTTGAGCGCAGCCCATGGCCCTTGTTCGCTCCCGTACGGGAC
>JALYXN010000072.1 GCA_030947085.1 Pseudomonadota bacterium
GCGGTATCGCCGACCTGGCTGGTGTGCAGATGACCGGCAAGCAAGAGGTCTACGCCGCAGCGTGCGAACGCTTCCATCGCCAACGGAGCGCGACCGACGAGGTCACGCGTATGGGGGGTGTCGGGCAGGTCAAAGGGATGGTGACTGACCACGATCTTGACCAGTCCCGCGTCCATCGCGTTGAACGCAGCGAAAACGCTCCCGATCTGGCGCGTGTTGATGCGCCCGCCCTTAAGTGTCAGCGAGCGCGACGTGTTGATGCCGACTACGCCGATCTCTCCGTCGACGTAGGTGGGCAATACGTCGGGGGTGATAATGCGTTGAAATTTTCCACGGGGGTTTGCGAAGCGGCTGATCAGGTTGTGCAGCGGTACGTCATGGTTGCCGGGCACCACGATTTGCGGCCGGGGCAGCGTGTCGAGGAACTGCCGCGCCTGCTCGAACTGCGCGGTGCGAGCGCGCTGGGTCAGATCGCCTGAAACCACGACCAGATCAGGGTCAAGCGCTCCGGCGAACGCACATAGGGGATCGAGCAGGCTCGCGTCGATCCGGCCAAAGTGCAGGTCGGAGAGGTGCAGCAGCGTGCGCATCAGCCACCCTCCACGTTGGTAATGGCGCGCGGTACCATGACACGCAAGGCGCCAGCGCGGCTGCGATAGTGCAGCGGCATAGCCTCCGTGGAGACCTCGCCGTCAATCGCCACACGGAGCTGGTGATGTGGCGTCTGGATCACAAAGTTCGGGGCGATCACGGTGTCGAAGTCATGATTGGCGCGCAAATCGCTGAACAGCGATCTGAAGGCGAGCCGGAGTACGCCGACGCGCCCCGTGAGACGCGAGGTGTAAAGGCACAACTGCCCAGCCTGCATCGTCTTGCGCTCGCCCACCTCAAAGCCTTCCACCACATATTCGTTGTTGCCGATGAAAGCGAATGGCGTGTTGTAGCGGCGCTCTCCGGTCGCTGTGGCCAGCGTGATGCTGAGCGTCGAGGCTTGGCGCAGCACCATCCACGAGGCCGCGATCAGCCCCATCCATTTGCCGAACCCCAACCGTCGCCGTAGACGCACGATGTCCGGGTAAATGCCGAGGCTGGAATTGTTGAGGAAGACAGCGCCATTGACCTCACCCACGTCAACGCGTTTCATGCGCCCGGCGACCACCGCACGCACAGCCCCGGCGAGATCAAGCGGGATCTGTTGATCTTTGGCGAAGTGGTTGAGTGTCCCCAGGGGCAGGACACCGAGCGTGGCGTCGGTATCCACCAGCGCCGACGCAGCCGCGCTCAACGTGCCATCACCGCCGCCGATGACGATCAGGCGGGCGCCGTCCTTGATCGCGCGGTCGATGGCCTGGCCGATGGCATCGAAGTCGACGCAGGCCACGCTCGCTGTCTGGCCCGCCCCACGAAACGCCGCTTCGATCGCTTCGACCGTACCGCTCCCATGCCCGCGCCCGGACGCGCCGTTGACGATGACGACGATATCCCCTGGCGATCTCATTGCATGTCCTGTGGTGACGTATTTCGCCGGCCGGAAATCACATGGATGGCGACGAGACCTATTCCCAGCCAGGCAAGGCTTTCGAAGAAAGCGGCAAGCACATCGCTGAAGAAATGTGCACCCAGGTACATCCGGCTCAGCGCCACCAGCGTGACCATCAGCAGTGCGCTGAGGACAATAGAGATATATCGAGCGACCGAATGCGTGCGGCTGATCAGCCATGCAGCGACGAAACCGTAAAACAACGTGCTGCCGGCTACGTGCCCGCTGGGAAAGCTGTAGCTTGTCAGGATCACGATCGGATCGATGAAATGCGGTCGCGCTCGCGCGAACACCGATTTCAAGAGTGCGTTGAGCGCCATCCCGCCCGGTAACGCCCACAGCAGGCCAAGCAGCCAGTCGCGCTGGCGCCGCCATGTCAGAAACATGGCAAGCAGGATGGTCGCGATAGTCAGCGACAGCATGCCGTGCAGCGTCGAAACGGCCAGCATCACGTCCGTCAATGCGGGTGTGCCGTGGGCATGCAACCACTTGGCCCACGCCAAATCCATCACCGTGATGGGATCAGCGGTCTCGACATCCTCGGCAAGATCCACAAAAATCCCGATCGCCCCCAGGCTTAGAAAAATCAGCAGCGCAAGCCACCATGCCCGCCGGTGTCCGCCAAGTGGTTGCGTGCGTGGGAGCCTGCGAGTCGGTGAGTTTTGTCCATCAGTTGGCATGTGACTTGTGTCCATCTTTACTGCAGGCGGACAACTCTGTGTGCTGATCGCATGGATTTGCCCTCCCAGAATCGGCAAGCATTGAGCAAGGCCGCATTATCAAAATCGAGCAAGCTAGGTAGTGTGACGAAACGCCAGCCGATCCCGGCGGACTCGAGAATCGAACGCGACAACGGCACGGGATCAGGATGCGGCCTGGCATGTATAGTCTCGCCACACGCTTTAGCTTGACGGGCCAATCCCGTCAACAACCAGGAGCACCGCTCAAAGCGCTGTCCCATCCCGGGTGGTTGATCTACGTATGAGTTGTAACGCCAGGCTGGCGACGCGGCGCCCGAGCCTCTCGTCTGGTCGGCGACTCTTCGGGTGTGCCGGCTAATTCCCTCCTTCGATTCGTCCGCTGACTTTCGAGAGGTTCAGGCCACCATGGTGCATGCGTGAGCAGCAGTTAGTCAGGTCCAGGCATTCAACGTCTCAGTCGCAGTGCCTTCCAGCAACGCGCCACGCTTGAGCACGTTGCCGTCAGAAACACCTGGATCTGGTCGTTGAACAGCAGTATCTGAGTGCCGAAAAACAGGATGGCAACGTCAAGCACGATCGGGTCGAACAGAAAGCTGAGAGCAGCGAGTTCCGGGTTCAGCACGAGCA
>JALYXN010000277.1 GCA_030947085.1 Pseudomonadota bacterium
GCTACCGTGTTTGCCATCGACGAGGCCGTGATCATGCCGCGTCGGCTGCTGTGGAACGAAGGCGCTGTCAGCCACGACGGATTCGCCGATCCGCTACTGGAACACGTGGTAACGCGGGTCGCGGCGCCACTACGCGCCTCGCGCAAGGCAACCACCTTGCGCCTGCCGTTCCGTTCAGGCAGCTGCGATGTTCTGATCGAGCCCATTCAGCCGCCACATGCCCTGGTCGTCATCGGCAACAGCGCAGCAGCACGCGCCTTGCTGCCGCTGTCACTGGCGCTTGGCTGGCTTACCACCTGGTTCGACAGTGAGCCCTCGCGCTTCCAGGTCGGCGGTCTGCCGCAAGGGTTACGTACGCTTTGTTCGACTCCGCAAGTCCTCACGGACGCGCTGCCTATGGACGTCCATACCTCGGCGATCGTGGTGACTCACAATCTCGAACAGGACATCGCCTGGCTGGCCGCGATGCGCGCCGCGCCGCTGGCCTACCTCGGCACGCTCGGCTCACGCGACCGCGTGGGACGGATGCGCGAGGACCCCCAACTGGCCGGCCTGCATCTGCATGCGCCAGCGGGTCTGGATATCGGCTCGGAAACGCCGCAGGAAATCGCCTTGGCTGTCGCTGCGGAAATCATGGCGGTCATCAACGGACGCACCGGCGGCTCGCTGCGCGACAACGACGGCGCCATCCACTGATGCATCTGTCACCCGGAAACCTCGATCACTCTGGCCCGCTGGACGCTCCGGTCATCGTCCTGCTCGCCGCGGGCGCAAGCCGGCGCTACGGCACGCCGAAGCAACTGGCCATGGTCGATGGTGAGCCCATGCTGCGTCGGGTCACACGCATCGTGCTGGGCGCAGGCGTTCCCGTCATCGTGGTCGTTGGCTCACAGGCAGATTTGGTGATGAAGTCGCTGGAAGCACTGCCGGTACAAATTGCGCTTTGCGAGGACTGGTCCGAGGGCATGGGCAATTCGCTGGCGGCAGGTGCCCGCGCCGTGCAGCAATGTTTTCCGCAGGCCTCGGGCGTGTTGCTGTGCCTGGCCGATCAACCGCTGGTGAAGGCAGCGATGCTCACGCGACTACTACAGCGGCATCAGCAAGTGCCACTGGAAATTCTGGCCTCGGAATACCAGCAAGCACTCGGTCCGCCGATTATGTTTCCACGTGACTGCCTTGCCGAACTGACCCGGTGGTCGGGCGAAGACGGGGCTCGCGTGCTGTTGCAGCGCGAATCGCATCGAGTGGAGCGCTGTCCGACCGCTAGCGGGATCGACGTGGATACGCCCGAAGCGCTGGATCACATCAACGTGCTGCTCGCCGGAAACCGGCCATGAGGTCGGAATGAAAGCTGAAATGACTCCCCGCCACACTCAGCTTGGCTGCGCTTGCCAGCAGCAGAGGGGCCGTTCATGCTATGAAACGATTCCGACGGCCGTGTTCTCACCTGACCCGGGTGAGGAAAGGTCGCAGCGACAGAGTCATCACGACTACAGGATGGTTTACTGATGAGTGTCACCACCCCCGCCGACCGTGACGAGCTGAACAAGCTGTTGCAGCAAACCGGTGCCAACGACCAGAAAGCCTTTGCCGAACTCTACCGGCGCACCTCGTCGAAACTTTTCGGCGTCTGCCTGCGCATGCTGCGCGATCGCAGCGAGGCGGAGGAAGTGCTGCAGGAGACTTACACCACGGTGTGGCGTCGGGCATCCAGCTTTGATGCGACCAAGGCCAGTGCCATCACCTGGCTGGTGACGTTGTCACGCAACAAGTCGATCGATCGCTTGCGCCAGCACCGCGAGGAGCTGCTGGATGATCCGGCAAAGGTGGAAGAGGCCGTGGACGAGCGGCCCACGCCGATCGCCGACGCGGAAATCAGCCAGGAAAATGAGCGACTGCAGGGATGTCTGGACGCACTGGAGCCGCAGCAGCAGAATTCCGTACGTGAAGCCTTTTTCACCGGCGCCACGTATAACGAATTGGCGACTCGCTGGAAAGTGCCGCTCGGAACCATGAAAAGCTGGATCCGCCGCAGCCTCATGCAACTTCGGACGTGCCTCGATCAATGAATACAGTAATGGACGACGAAAACAGCAATCACCTGCGCTACGCCGAGTATGTTCTTGGGGTGCTGGACGCGGATCTGCGCGCCGAAGTGGCACGCGAGGTGGAAACATCTGGCGAAGCCGCCACAGCCGTGGCCTTATGGCAGCGCCGCCTAATGCCGTTGGCCGACAGCATTGCGCATGTCGTGCCGGCTCCGTATGTATGGGCGCGGATCCATCACGCCCTCGGTCTGGATACGCCTACCCGGACACAGCCCAAATCCAGCGGCCTGTGGAACAACCTGCCGTTGTGGCATTGGCTCGGCCTGGGCGCCAGCGCCGTCGCCGTGGCGCTGCTGGTGGTGGTTTCGCTGCCACGAAGGACACCGACACCGGCGGTGGTCAACGCCAGCTACATGGCCGCGACCATTCGGCAGGACAACGGCAGCACCGGCTGGACGGCCGCCATGGATCCGCAGCACGCGCGCATGGTCGTGGTGCCTGCCACGCCGATAGCGTTCGCAGCTGGACGTGCGCCTGAGCTGTGGCTGATCCCTGCCGGTGGCAAGCCGATTCCGGTCGGCATGATCGCGCATGACAGACCCACTACCATCGCGCTGGACGCCGCCCTGGTCGCCCGGCTTGGTCCCACTGCCGTGCTGGCTGTTTCGGTTGAACCAATCGGTGGTTCGCCGACCGGTCAGCCGACCGGCGCGGTGGTCGCCAAGGGCGCCATCGGCGCATCTTCCAATGCCGGCGCGCTCAAGGTCTCGTTAACGGGCGATGGCCAAGTGAATCGGACCTCGGTCTGATTCACCGATGAGTACCGCGCTGGTTCTGTTCCGTCGCGATTTGCGCCTCGCGGACAATCCCGCCCTGAGCGCCGCCTGCGCAGCACATGCGCAAGTTCTGCCGGTCTACATCCACGCCACCAGCGCGGCCGGCGAATGGCCCGACGGCGCCGCCAGCCGCTGGTGGTTGCACCATTCGCTTTCCGCACTTGGTGATCGACTGCACGCGCACCACGCCGAACTGCATCTGCGTGAGGGCGAATCGCTGACGGTGCTGCGCGACTTGATTCGGGACAGCGGCGCCAGTGCGGTGTACTGGAACCGCCTTTACGAACCGGACGCCATTGCCCGCGATACGCATATCAAAAGTGCCCTGCGTGAGCAGGGTCTCGAGGTGCACAGCTACAACGCTGCCTTGTGGTGCGAGCCGTGGCAGATCGCCACCCAGCAAGGTGACCCGTACAAGGTGTTCACGCCCTACTGGCGCAACTTGCGAACCCGCCTGCCGACGTCCGCGCCGTTGCCCGAACCGACCCCGCCAAGGTGGCGCGCGCTGCCCGGCGGCCTGCCCTTGTCGGCGCTGGGACTGCTGCCACGTATCGCATGGAGTGGGGGCCTGGCCGACCGCTGGCGTCCCGGTGAACACGGCGCCGCGGAGTTGCTGGAAATCTTCGGCGACGATGCCGTCAGCCATTACTCGCACGCGCGCGACCTGCCTGCTCGCCACGGAACCTCGCGACTCTCCCCGCATCTGCATTTCGGGGAGATTTCACCGCA